>NZ_VWNC01000005.1 GCF_013387455.1 Mariprofundus sp. NF | reverse complement strand
ACTACATCGAAATGTTCTACAATTCAGTCAGGCAACATGGTTATAATGGCAACTTGTCGCCAATCGAGTTTGAACGGCGATATTATGAAGAGCTCAGAAGTGTCTAGAGAATCGGTAGCGATTCAGACGATAAATGGGTGGATTGCTGAAAATAAAAAAAGCCCCCTGCTTGCGCAGAGGGCTTTGGTGTTTCAGCGGTTAATACCCTTGGGTATCAGTGGTGCGATTTCGACATCAATTTAAGCATTTTAAAATTGATGACGATAAAGCGGTAGAACTGCCAGATAACAGATGTCCGCATACTTTTGGTAAACCCGGTCGGGGCTGGTGGATAATAAGCCTGCTGATAAGGCTCCTTATTGGTTGGTTTATTTGCCATGTCATGCTCCTCAAAAAATATTTATAAATATCTATTCTATTAATCTGGTAGCAGTGACCAGCCCGGTTTCAGCTTAGCCTGATAGATGAAGGTGTGGTGCAGAATATACTTCATCCAGTGACCTGCCAAACCGATCTCACCGGTAGTAAGGTTAATATCACGTCCATGTTCAGGATATTTTTCAAAGTCCGGCACAACCGGGAACACAGTCATTGTTGCAGCTGTACCCTTAAATATGTGTGAACCAGTTGAGGCCACACATGCCGCACCCATCTCTGCCATCGAGGCGGTATGGGTTGGTTCAGCAGCGCCATTAACCATATCACGAATACTCTGAGCCACAGCGATAGCCATGGTTGCTGATGGCATACCGGTACGTGGTGGAGTTGGGCCAATAGGTGTGCCGTTGGCACTCTGCATTGGCTTGCTGATCGGATGTGGTGGTGCAAAGGCGATACCGATGGCAAACATGTTTTTATAAATTGGGTTCTGGTAGTTCCTTGGCCAATCCTTGGCACTCCACTCCTCAAATGGGCGTGGTGTGTAATCAGCATCGACTTTCAGGAAGCCATTAGGTGCAAAGATATTACCTGTAATATCTTCACCGGCCCTGTCGAAAGCTTTCAGGCCAACACCGGCAAAGGGTGGAATCAGCATGGAGAAATCAAACGCCTGCTCATGGAACTCGCCGTCCAATGTTTCATAATGGATCAGGCCAGCTTCAACCTTCTTCACATGGGCACGGGTAATCCACTCAATGCCGCGCTCAACCATCAGGGATTCAGCGAAGGTTTTACCGTTGGTGACGTAACCACCACGTTTGATATGTACGCCGCCCATACCGAAATCACCGAGTTCATACTCATTACTGATCCAGACAATACGGGCCATATCGCGAACACCGGCTTCGCGAATAATGTGATCGACGTTATAGATATACTCAAAGGCCGCACCCTGACAGGTACACATGCCGTGACCGGTTCCGATCACCACGGTGCAGTGCTCACCGGCTTTCATTCTATCAATGGTCGCCTGCAGCTTCTCATTGGCCTCAAGTGCATGGCCAGCAGTACAGACCGATACAGTAAAGCCGTGATCCGGACCTAATCCTTCGGTAGCGCCAAAGTTCAGTTTCGGACCGGTCGCATTGATCATGTAGTCATATTCAATGTTCTCCTGCTCACCGGCTCTGCTCTCAAGGGTGTACTCAACAGAAATAAATGGCTTGTCGCTATCGCCACTTCCCTCTGGGTTGATAGAGAGCGCTTTGGCCTGACGGAAATCGACATTGGTCTTTTTATAGACCTCAGCCAGATCGAAGGTCACGTCCTGTTCGGTCATTTGACCCACACCTACCCAGATATTGGATGGAATCCAGTTCCATTTGGCATTAGGGGAAACCACGATAATCTCATGTTTTTTTCCTATCCATTTATCAAGATACCTGGCTGCAGTATGGCCAGATATGCCTGCACCTAAAATTACGATTCGCGACATGTTTCCTCCTTCATTTTCCTAAACGTCAATAGTGATCGAATTCAAATTATCGCGTGAAGATATTATAATATTGTTATATGTCAAGCATCACGTTATCCTAATATTATAACAGGAAATTCAGAAAGTGCAGAGATACCGGCTCACTACAGCGTTCAAGTTACTGATCTATAGGGGAAATTAAAGATCTACATAATTGATAATGTGGATTGTTATAGTATAACGAAGGTCGAGGATTCCCGATTTAGCTCAGGCTACTTAGAGGGTGCGGGCCAGCTGAATGCCCAGCCATGTCAGGGTGAGGCAGACAACGACCTGACCGATGACATTACCAAGAGCGAGAGCCAGAGCCCCCTCCTGCAACAGGCGGATCGACTCCAGTGAATAGGTAGAGAAGGTGGTAAATGCGCCGAGGAAACCAACCGTGAGTGCCAGACGTACCAGTTCACTGACTGTAGAGCGCTCAATGAGCCAGACAAAGAGGAAACCGAGCAGGAAGCTACCAATCGCATTGACAGCGAATGTACCCCAGGGAAACGGACCGCCAGCCATGCGCTGGATACCCGATGCCATCAACCATCGCATCACTGCACCTGCCGCACCACCAATAGCCACTGCCACCAACTGAGCTGTCACCTTTTCTCTCCCCTTCTCTCATTCAACCAATCTATTCGCTCTTTAAGTGTACGTTCAAAGCCGCGCTCGACTGGTTGATAGAACTGACCATGCACACCATCGGGAAGATGCTGCTGATTGACCACCCCGTCCACTGCATTGTGTGCATACTGGTAACCGGCGCCATGCCCCAGCTCTTTCATCAACTTGGTCGGTCCGTTTTTCAGATGCTTGGGAACATCGGTATGCTGCGTCTCTCTGGCCAGTTTTCTCGCACTCTTTTCGGCCATATAAGCGGCATTACTCTTGGGTGCGAGGGCGAGGTAGATCGCCGCCTCAAAAAGCCCCTGCTCCCCCTCTGGTGAGCCGAGAATCTCAAACATGCGGTGGGCATCGAGTGTGATATTCAGTGCTTTAGGATCGGCAAGGCCGATATCTTCGGTAGCCATACGAATCAACCGGCGAGCGATATACAACGGCTGCTCCCCAGCCTCCAGCATACGCGCCAGCCAGTAGATGGCACCGTCAGCATCGGAATCACGCACAGACTTGTGCAGTGCGGAGATCAGATCGTAGTGGGCATCGCCATCACGATCATAGCGGGCAGCACGCCTGAGGCTCTGCGCCTGCACCGCCTTTTTATCCCAGCTTTTTGAGCGATCCGATTCAAACAGCGCATTCAGGGCATTGATCGCATAACGGGCATCACCATCACTACCCTCCGCCAGCCAGTTCAGCGCATCAGCATCAACCGCGAATTCGGATGACTGCTGCTGCAGATAAGCCACGGCACGCTGAAGAATCGATGCGATATCAGCGGCTTCAAGGGCATTGAGCACAATCATGCGGCAACGTGAAAGCAGTGCATTGTTCAGACTGAATGAGGGGTTTTCCGTAGTAGCACCGACCAACACCAGTGTGCCATCCTCGATATAGGGCAGCAGCACATCCTGCTGGGCTTTGTTAAAGCGGTGAATCTCATCAAGAAAGAGCAGCCATGTCTGACCCTCGGCTTTGGCCTGCTTAACCACCTGCTGCACTTCCGCTTTACCTGCAGAAACAGCAGAGAGTTGCCTGAAGGGAATGCCGGCCGCATCAGCCATCATCGTGGCCAGCGTGGTTTTACCCACCCCCGGAGGTCCCCAGAAGATACAGGAGATGCAGCGCCCTTCTGCCATCATTGCGGCAAACCATGAGTCAGTTCGGGTCAGCTCATGCTGACCGGCCACTTCTGCAAGAGATTTAGGACGGATGCGGTGCGCCAGCGGTACATTGATATCGATCTCTGAGCCAGCTCCGGCCTCAGGATGAAGAAGTGATACCTGCTGTGCCATGCGACAGCCCCTAGGTAGCGATCTTAATCAAAGGTTTTGGTGATAGAGAAAACCAGCGCCTGATTACGATCACGATAGGTTCCGGCATAGGCACCGGTAACAGTTTTCTTATTATGGTAGGTATAGCTGTAGGAGAGATCCATATGGCTGTTCATGATAACGCCACCAATACCCAGACTAACGCGGTGACCATCCTGATCAGCCATAATCGGATTGTAACCGGCCACCTTATTGGCACCCTGATCATAGGCGTAACCCAGACGCATCTGGCTGCCCGGGTACCAGGTCCAGGTGAGACCGGCCATGGCGGTGATGGTGTCACGCAGCTGCAGTGTATTACCCTGCACCACAACACCGGCAGCAGTGACATTCATATCTTTCAGCGCCGACCAGCGGCTCCACTTCACATCGGTCTCAAGACGCCACACATCTGCAAAATCATGGGCAATAGCAAGTGTGGCTTCATCAGGCAGTTTAAATGCGAACTCCTGATTCACCCCTCCGGATACCGTCACTTTGGCACCTGAGCGATAGGTCGCGCCCAAACTCCAGGCCGGAGCAGGTTTCCACATCAGAGCGGCGTGACCACCGACAGTGGCATAATCGTTATCATCAAAACTACTGGTGCCCTGCGTCAGGGTGGCACGGGTGAGATACCAGTCGACACCAGCTGCCACAGCCAGTGAGCTATTGATGGCATAGACACCATTAAAAACAGCATGATCCACGGTCACTTTAGTAATACCTGAAGCCGCACCAAAGGTACTGCTCCAGTCATTATTGATCTGATAGGTCGGCACAAAACCGAAACCGATGCCCCAACGACTATCCAGCGGAGCCCAGGTTGCATAGATATGGCCACTGGATGGCGCTGTACCATCATTCGGGCCGATACCGGCCGGGATTTTTACTGAGTTATCGCGATAGTAGAGACCTATACCACCGGTAACGGTGACACCGGGCAGCCAGGCGATACCGGCAGGATTATAGATGACCGCTGAAGCATCATTGGCGGTAGCAGCAAATGCATCGGCAACACCGGCAGCCGCAGCAGAGTAGCTATGCTGGGCAAAACCACCGGCATGAGCCCATGTTCCTCCCATCATTACAGCAGTGATCAAACAAATTAGTTTTTTCATCAATATTCCTTATTCACGGTTTGCCGAGCGCAGATCAAGCACATCCACACCTTCAGGCGGCGTAAAACTAAATAGATTTGCTGAAGGTGCAACGTACGAACACTCAGAGAGTCGCATGCGGTTGCTGTTACCCAGCAGATCCATGCGCTCAATAGCTACCAGATCACCCAATTTATTGAAGCCCAGCCATACATCTGCGGAGTCGCGAATGCGTACCTGATAGCGTCTGATTTGCAGTTCACTATCGAACTCCTGACTCATCACTTCTACATCTTTCACCGAAACACGTCCATCCAAGAGCTGCATCACAGCCGGATCAACCTGCTCCAGATCACTTAAGCGTTCAGCCTGCATCAGATCAGGCTCATAGTGCCAGATCACCGAACCGTCACCGACATAGAGCTGATCATAGGGTTTCTCATACGACCAGCGAAAACGTTTAGGTTTAAGCAGCGCCACCTCTCCGGAGAAGTTCTGCCCGCCGCCATCACTGAACACCATTAACTGATCAAAGTGGCACTGAAAACCCGGCAGATCGGCAAGCCGCTGGATACTCTCGGCAAAAAAATCGGGCGAAGGTTTCTCATGGCCATCAAGTTTCCAGACCTGCTCCACCTTGGCGGCATGCAGTGGTGAGGCCAGCAACAGCAGGGCAAACAGGGAACTCACTACAGTAGTGATCAACGGTCTCATTCGAATACACCGCCACCATCAGATTCAGAGCGAGCCAGTACCTTGCGCATGCCACCGGATTTCGGCTCTGAAACGAGCCCTTCACGCTCCATCTGCTCTACAAGACGACTGGCACGGTTATAACCGATGCGCAGGTAGCGCTGCACCATAGAGACAGAACACTGCCCCTTCTCAATTACCAGAGCAGCGGCCTCATCATATTTCTCATCATGCTCTTCGCCGCTCATGCCACCAGGGCCTCCGGCATCATCTGCAGTCGGTGCCTCAAACACCTCTTCGCGGTAGTCCGGTTCGCCCTGTTCCTTGAGATGATCGACCAGATCAATCACCTCGGCATCCGATACAAAGGCACCATGTACACGTTTGAGATCACGGCCACCACTTAAGAAGAGGCTATCGCCATTACCCAGCAACTGTTCTGCACCCATCTGATCAAGAATGGTTCTTGAATCGATCTTCGATGAGACCTGAAATGAGAGACGGCTTGGCAGATTGGCTTTGATCAGACCGGTAATCACATCCACACTGGGTCGCTGCGTTGCCAGCACCAGATGCAGACCCGCCGCCCTCGCCTTCTGAGCGATACGACAGATCGACTGCTCCACCTCTTTACCTGCCACCATCATCAGATCGGCCAGCTCATCAATAACAATAACAATATAGGGCAGACGCTCTGTATCTTCCTCTTTCTCGGCAGCCTTGTTATAACCATCAATATTACGCACTTTGGCATCACTCATCAGCTGATAGCGACGCTCCATCTCATACACTGCCCATGCCAGTGCCTTGGCCGCTTTATGCGGATTGGTCACCACCGGCACCAGCAGATGCGGAATATCATCGTAAACCGAGAGTTCCAGCATCTTCGGATCAACAAGAATCATGCGCAGATCCTGCGGTGTCTTCACCATCAGCAGTGAACAGATCATCGCGTTGATCGCTACCGACTTACCCGAACCTGTTGTACCGGCCACCAGCAGATGCGGCATGCGGGCCAGATCAGCCACCACCGGCTGCCCTGAAATATCAACGCCGAGCGCAATCGGCAGAATATGTTTGCGGTTGGCGAACTCTTTGCTGGAGAGCACCTGGTGAATCACCACCATCTCCCGCTCCTCATTCGGCAGCTCAATACCGATCACATTTTTACCCGGAATATTACCCGCGACGCGCACACTGACCGCAGCCATGGAGCGGGCCAGATCATCCTGCAGGGCAATAATTCGGTTCACTTTGGTACCCGGTGACGGCTCCATCTCAAACTGCGTCACCACGGGTCCCGGATGCACGGCAAGTACCTGTCCATCCACCTTATAGTCGAGCAGCTTCTTCTCCAGCATGCGAGCGATCGCCTGCATCGCCTCAGGGTTGTGGGACTTCTGCCCCCCCTCTCCCCGACCATAGATATTCAGTGAGGGCAACTTGAAACCTGACTCACTGGAATCAAAAAATGCCAGTTCGGCCTGCTGCTGTACCTTGGCCTGACGTGATACATTGACCCTGGCAGGTTTGGTCACTTCGGGTTCAGTTTTGGCTGCCCGCTTAGGACGAGCCTTACGAACCTCTTTACGCACTTCCCGCGCTTCCATGCGATCCTTGCGTTCAGAAGCCTTGGAGAAGAGCCCCTGCACAAGGCTTAACAGATAAAAGGCAGCAAAGGCCAAGCCCTGATAACACTTCTGCAACAACATCAGCAGCGAGAGATGGGTGGCGGCAACAAGGCTGGCAAGCAGCAGTGTCAACAGCAGTACATCCCGACCAATACTACGCAGTGGCTCAAGCAGTGCAGTGTCCAGCATCGCACCCAAGGCGCCACCGGGTGTAGCCGGAAGCTGAAGAAGATCAACCGCAGAACCGGCAGGAATATGGGCATGCATCAGTGCTGCCATCGACAGCGCAACAGGCAACCAGAACAGCGAAGTCCAGCTGCCCATATAGGGCTTGTGACCCCAGCCAATACGTATGGTCAACACCACCAGCAGCGTGACCCATAACCAACCGGCATAACCAAACAGCTGATAGATAAAATCAGAGGCGTAAGCCCCGACCATGCCGGTCAGATTTTGTGCTGCATCTCCGGTTTCACGATTCAGTGATGGATCCAGTGGCGAAAAGCTGTACATCGCCAATACCAGCACAATAACTATGCCGGCAATCAACAGCGCCAGTGATTCGCGAACTAACAGACGAACATCCATCAGGTCTCCTTGTAGCCCAACTTACAGTGCCAGCACGATGGGCAGCACCATCGGTCTGCGACCAATATGTTTTTTACACCAGCGACGCAGGAAGATACGTACTTCCTCTTTGGCAGCATCCATATCCGTAAGCCACTCTTTATCCATACCTTCAAGGAAGTGACGCAGTGCTTTACCTGCAGCCTCCAGCACCTCCTCACTGACATCCTCATGCAGCACACCACGCGCCACCAGCTCCGGTTCACCGAGTAGTTTGCCTTCATGTTTACTGAGCAGCACAAAGGCTGAGATCATACCATCATCGGCCAGCACACGCCGATCACGCAAGACAATGCCATCAATTTCGTCACGGGCATCACCATCAACAAATACAGCTCCGGCATGGAATTCCGGCCCCTGTCGCACGCCATCCTCATCAACAATCACGCTGTATCCGTTCTCAGCGATGACTGTATGATCAGTCGGGATACCGGCAGAGACCGCCAGATCACGATGTTCGATCAGATTACGGTATTCGCCATGCACAGGATAGAAGTAGGTTGGTCTGGTCAGCTGCATCATCATCTTCAACTCATGCGCCTGAGCGTGACCAGATACATGCAACGGAGCCTGCCCAGCGTGCATGATTCGAGCCCCACAGCGATAGATATGATTGTACAGACCGGCAATCACCCGCTCATTGCCCGGAATATTACTCGAAGAGAAGATGACCAGATCACCATGGCCAAGTTTAAGACCGGTAAATCTATTCTGCGCCAGTCGTGCCAGTGCAGCACGTGACTCTCCCTGCGAACCGGTGGCAATAATCAGCAGTTTATCGGCAGGTATATCAGCGGTCTTTTTGATATCGATCAGTGTTCCAGAGGGAACATTTAATCGTTTTAGCCTACTGGTGATATCCATATGGCGTTCCAGGCTGCGCCCGGCAACTGCCACCCTGCGGCCATTGGCTACAGCGGCATCAATGATCTGCTGGATACGGAACATATTGGAGGCAAATGTTGTGACAATCACCCTGCCAGAACACTGGGAAACAGCCTGCTTCAGTGCCGGACCAACCACACGTTCGGATGGGCCGCTGCCGGAGCGGGTCGCATTGGTCGAGTCAGAGGCCAGCAGCAGCACGCCCTTATCACCGAGCTGCGAGAAGCGATGGATGGCTGTGCTACGGCCATCGATAGGGGCCGGGTCGATTTTGAAATCGCCGGTATGCACAATAATGCCAAGGACGGTGTGAATGGCGATCGATACGGCATCCATAATCGAGTGGGTTACAGGAACCCCCTCCACTTTGAACGGTCCGACATTAACACTGCTGCCATCATCAGGCAGGCGACGAAGATCGCCCTTGTAACCGCGTTCAGAGAGTTTTGCCTTAATCAGTGCCAGCGTCACCTCTGAGGCATAAACAGGCAGCCCCAGACGCGGCAGCAGATGTGGCATGCCACCAATATGATCCTCATGGCCATGGGTAATCAGCAGGGCATGAATATTCAAACCAAGTTCATGCAGGGATGAGATATCCGGTACCACCACATCAACACCATGCTGTCCGGCATCAGGGAAACCCATACCACAATCGACAATCACGGCATCATCATCAATGGCATAGACCATCATATTTTTACCGAATTCGCCGACCCCACCAAACGGGAAACATCGCAGTACAGGTTTACTCATTTAAACTCCTCATTTCTCTCTCCGGGCAAACGTAACAGATCACAATGAAACTGCCGTGCCCTTCATCACAAGCACCCTTTGCAGGGTAGTATCTAATCAGGCTGCGCCACGGCTGCCGGGTTTCACAGGCGGTAGAAGCCCCTCTGCACACATTGGGCAGGCATCGGCTGCATAGGTCTCAACATCCAGACTGATAGCTGTTGCAAAAGGCACATCAAAGCGACCCTCGGCATCCGGCGCACGATCGACAACCGCCAGCACCTTCACAGGTTCACCACCGAACTGACGCACAACCTCCATACATTCACGTACAGAACCACCAGTAGTAATCACATCTTCAACCACCAGCAGCTTTGTGCCCTCTGGAATCGAGAAACCACGACGCATCTGCATCTCGCCCTCTTTACGCTCGGTAAAGATAAACGGCTTACGCAGCAGACGTGCAACCTCCTGACCAATTACCAGGCCGCCAATAGCCGGAGAGACCACCATATCAATCTTATCAGCATCAACCTTGCCGATCAGCTCACCAGCCAGAGCGGTCGCATTATCGATATTCATCAACACCAGTGCCGACTGCAGATAGCGGGCAGAGTGCCTGCCGCTTGAAAGAATAAAGTGGCCGTTTAACAGCGCACCTGCATCCTCATACATTGCCAGAATCTCATTCTCATTCATTGCATCAATCCTTTTGTGTCAGCTCAGCTCAGGGAAAAAGCTAACAGCTGCGGAAAATTTGCGGGAGTGTAACAGTTTCCCCGCCAACACAGAACCTTGCACCCTGCAGCGGTGCAGAGCGGTAACTGTTATCGATAATATATGAAAAAGGAATGCTTTTTTAATACCAGCAGGAAATGATTCAGCGGTTGAGTATCTCTTTGAGTATCTGACTCAATACCGAGATCTGATAAGGTTTTCTCAGCACCAGCTCTCCAGTATGCTCAATACGTTTATGCAATGTGTCGGTAGTGTCGTAACCGGTTGCAAAAATAATGGTAACATCCTCGTTGATAATCTGGATCAGATCGGCGGTTTCCGGACCACTGAGTCCAGGCATCACCACATCCAGTATCACCACGCCGATCTCGTGTTGATGCGCTTCAAACAGCGCGATTGCCTCTCTGCCACTGGCTGCACTCAACACTTTATAACCCAGCCTGCTCAGCACCTTGCAGGCTGTCTCAACAACCAGCTCATCATCATCAACCACCAGAATGGTTTCACCGTGCCCTGTGCTCACCTCAGCCTCAATATCCATAATCTCTGAAGTTTTACTCAGGGCCGGAATATAGAGATGCATGGATGTGCCCATGCCCAAACAACTATCCACCTCAATGACTCCGCCATAACCCTTGATGGCACCAAACACCATAGAGAGACCTAAGCCTGCCCCATCTCCCACCTCTCGTGTGGTGAAGAATGGCTCGAATATTTTTTCCAGACACTGCTCTTCTATACCCGCGCCATTATCTTTTACCGTAATCCTGGCAAACTCACTGCCTTTCAGCTCAGGAAATCTATTCAGAAACGAGTGATCTGCGACATAGTGGTCCAGGATAATGGAGATTTCAGGTTTGTTCACACCCTGCAGCGCAGCCTTTGAATTGTTAATCAGATTCATCAATATCTGCTGCAGCTGGCTTCGATCCACATCAACAGTAATCTCCTGATCAGAAATCTGCTGTTTCAGAGTGACATCCTCATGCAAGGAGAGCTGAAACAGCTCTTTGGAGGACTTCAAAAACAGTGCAAGGTTTGTCTCTTCAGTTCGGGTTGTACCCTTTCGGGCAAAGGTAAGCAGCTGTTTAATCATATCTGCGGCCTGGAATGCCAGTGACTCCACAGTGTTCAGCTTCTCCACCGCGGCGACATGCTCTTTAACCTCACTCTTGGCCAGATAGAGATTGCCGGTCATGCCTGCCAGCATATTGTTGAATTCATGAGCGATGCCACCGACAAGTGTACCGAGTGACTCCATACGCTGAGCCTGCTGGAACTGCTCTTGCAGCTGTTCCTGCTCACTGGCATCAAGAAATACGCCGATATAGTTTTTCACCACGCCATGCTCATCGCAGATAGCCGTGATAGAGAGGTGTTCCGGATAGATGTCGCCATTTTTACGACAATTAACGATACGCCCCTGCCACTGGCCACGTTCCTGAATCGCATGCCACATTCTTTGATAAAACTGCCCATCCTGCAGGCCTGACTTCAGCATACTTGGATTGCGACCGACAGCCTCATCTTTGCTATAACCAGTCACCCTCTCAAACGCAGCATTCACATCAATAATTGTACCTTTGCAATCGGTAATCATGATGCCGCCAATGGTGTTGGTGAATGCCTCGCCATAAAGCTCAAGCCTGCTCTCTGCAGCACGACGGGCTTTTTCACTGCGACTGATCAGTAGATATAAGAGCAGAATAAAGAACACCATAAAGCCGACAAACAGGGCCATCGTTGTATACAGAGCTCTACTCAAATCAATATTTTCCGTTGAGAGATCCAGCAGCATGATCAACTGGCCAATCTCCCGGCCTGATGCATCCAGAAACGGGGTATGCTTCAGACCATAATAGATATCACCCATCGGAATAACATGAGGCAACTCATCTTTACGATCCAGCGACGCTTCTATGACCGGAATCAGCTGTTTGGCCCTCTCCTCCGGATAGAGTAAAACAAAGCCTTTAAACATTGACCAACGACCATTCACTCTATGCGTCACATCCTTATGCAGATGTGATTTATCCACAGCCAGCACAATGCGAAAAGAGTTATCCAGCTCAATACCTGCAAGAATGTCTTCCAGCTCAATGCCCAACTCCAGATAACCAATTCTTCTCGCCCCCAGAGTCCAGGGCACAACCACACGCAAAGTCAGTGTTCCTAAGGGGCCTAACTCAATACCCGCCACCCGCTGCCCTGTTAGCTCCGCCTGCTTTGCCGTCACGCGATCTATGATATCGCCATATCGCTCAGGCTGGTGCATGCGCAGCACAACACGGCGCTCAGCATCCATGAAGTACATATGAGTAACCTGATTATTCTGCTGCAGTGTCTTAAAATAATCTGCCGCCAACAATGCAAGGCGCTGCCGGTCTTCTGATTCAAGTGCTTTAGTGATGGCCTCTGAGTCAATAGAACGTTGAAGTAGAAGTAGCACAGACTCCATCCAGTGCGTTCTGATAGCTGTCTCCGAGGTCATCTCCGCTTTCAGGGTACTGAAGTTATCTTCGATATGGGCATTAAGCTCATCACCCTGCTGCTCACTTAATTTGTAGTGCAATGCAACGGTAAGAACCAGCAGCGCAATGACGGTAACAGATAATACTCTGGTAAGAATGGAGTGGTGCCTAAACTGCATCATGTCTTTCTTTTAGACCAATTCATCACTTTTATCAACTGCATGCATCAGTGCATCAACAGGCACAGGCTACCCCTCTATCTCCATGTTCTACTTTACCTGATCAGACAATCAACCAGTCTGCTCATTCAAAAGAGATAGAGCAGCTAGCGCAATCGGACGACATCGACTCCATCAATAGGGGTTTTTCCTATCACAAAGGATAATCAGCCCCCTACCCCTGCATCTCAGGATATTTTTCACTACCCACTTTCACAATCACTCATGCATGCATAGTCTTGGCAGATGCCTGTCATCTTCCGATGGATATTCTCCGGTTGCATTAGCCGCTCTTTTGTCACACTGGCAGCGCTGCTCTCTATCTATGTGATTATTGAAAGCTTCGATAAAGCCCGTTACCTCGGTCACGGTCTGGACGGCGGCCTGATGATCGAATACCTGCTGTTGAAAATTCCATTTATGATCAATGAGTTTATGCCGATTATCGTATTGATCGGTGCCAGCATCTATCTGATCGAGCTCTCCCGCAACCATGAGATGGTTGCCATTCGCGCCGCAGGACTGGGCATCAATAAGCTGCTGATGCCTCTGCTTACAGTCGCCCTTCTCGCCGCAACGTTAAGCTTTATTGTCGGAGAGTGGATCACACCTGTCACCAACAAACGACTGGATGTTATTGAGAATGTGCATATCAAACAGCAGCAAAGTGCCAATCAGGGTGTGCAGTGGCTCAAAGACGGGCAGCAATTTTACCGCCTGATGCCATTGAAAGAGGGCCGTTTTACCATGGTTGTGATTGAGACTGATGCTGAGGGGGGCTGGCTCAAACGCATTGATGCCGCCAGCGCCAGCTATGCCAACCAGCAGTGGCAACTCACAGATGTTCATATCACCACCCCTTCGCCTGAAAAGGGTACGCTGCATGAACATCTCGACAGCCTGATTCTTGACTCGAATGTCGGGCCGGAGACTGCCGAACTGCCCAAACCCCGACACATGGAGTTCTCCGAGCTCTACCACTACATTGCAGATCTGGAACATGCCGGCTTGACCACCGGCTCCTACACCTACGCGCTGCACAGAAAAATCGCTGCACCTCTGGCAAGTCTGTTGATGGTGATTCTTGCAACAGCGCTCTGCCTGCATACCGGCAGTCGTAACAGTAGAGTCTCATGGGGCATTATCACCGCCATATCACTGGGGCTGCTGTTTTATGTTATCGGCAATGCAGGTTACCTGCTGGCCGCAAACGAGCATATATCCCCGGCCTATGCGGCCTGGTTACCCACACTCGTATTTGGAGGCTTGGGCATGTATCTACTGCTTAAGCGGGAAGGCCATTAAAAAACGAACCATCAGGTAAAGAGTATCCCCTGGGGGACGAATGAACGCTAAATAAACACGAATATCGTGGTCAATAGCGCTGAGAAAGTGGACTGATAACGAATCAGGTGATGTTGATCAGTTTGCTGACGTCTCTGTGCAGATGCGGATTGGATGCAAGAATATCACCCTTCTCTAGATCGATGCTTGCACCGGCAAGATCGGTAGCCAGACCACCGGCCTCCTGCACCAGCAGGTAACCTGCTGCGATATCCCAGGGTCTCAGACCCGCTTCCCAGTAAACATCCAGACGTCCTGCCGCCACATAGGCGAGATCAAGGGCAGCTGAGCCGCCGCGACGGTAACCATCCATGGCACGCATGCAGCCATCCATACGCTTCTGAAACAGATCGATATGCTCCCGCTGGTAAGATGGCATACCTGAAGCAAAAAGTGCATGGCCCAGACGCTTCTCATTGGTGACACGCAGACGACGGCGATTGACAAAAGCACCGCCACCATTCTTTGCCTCAAAGGTCTCATCACGAATCGGATCATGAACCACTGCCAGCAGTGGTTTACCATCTTTCCATGCCGCGATAGAGACAGCAAAATGGGGATAACCGTGAATAAAGTTGGTGGTTCCATCCAGAGGGTCAACATACCACTGGATTGAGGCCTCGGGATTCACCCGCTTATCCGACTCTTCAGCAACAATGCCGTGCTCGGGATAGTGCTGGGTTATCTCTCTGAGGATCAGTGCTTCCGCACGCTGATCCACATCGGTGACATAATCCCGATCTGTTTTCTGATGCACTGTAAAGCTATCACGCTCATCAAATGCCCTGGCAATCAGATCACCGGCCCGTCTGGCGGCCCGAACAGCTACATATAACACGTTTCACTCCTGAATCAGCCGATCTACGAATAAACAGAACCCGATCGGTTCGCGAACCATATCAAGGATGACCGGAAAAGTACGCCAAAATTGTTATTGATGCCGTCTCGCCTTGCAGGAGCATCAATTAAAACTACACTCGTAAACATGGGAGCAGGCCGATCCATCTCCTGTTCGAAACAAATCCAGTGAGTGGAGGGCTCATGTTAAACTTCAACAGCATCGCAACATGGTTGCAGAATGAAGCCTATACGGGCAACAAACCGCTGGCTGAACTGCAGCTTCAGCAGACCAAAGCGCGCATACTACTGACCATCGCCAGTCTCACCTATGTGATCCTGCATGGTGATTATTTCACATACTACAAGGTAGAGGCGCTCAGTTTCGCTGCCCTCTATTTTATACTCAATGCCGCCGCACTGATCAGCCTGCGCAAGCGCCCCTTCGCCCTGATTGGCTCACTTTTCTATCCGCTGCTGGATGTGCTTATTGTCACCTTCGGTATGCTCATTGATGGCGGTCATTCCAGCGGCGTCTACTTTATGCTGCTGCCGATCATTATCGGCAATGGCCTGCGTTTTGGTAATCCGATGCTTATCTATGCCCAGGCTTCATGCCTTATCGGCATGTTATGTTCAACCGCCTATGGTCATTACACGCTACAGCTTCCGATCGATTATACGCTGCTCTACTGGCAGATATTCACGCTGCTTGCCGTACCTTTTTACGCCTATCTGATCGTAAAGAAGGTCGAAAAGGCAATCTACGAAAAAAATGCCGCGGAGCAGAGCTCGTTTCAGCTCATCGACAGGGGCCCCCTGCCAGTATTCACCTTTGAACTCGATGCCAAACGGGCTCCACAAATTCTCTATGCCAATGAAGCGATGGTTCAGCTTTTTCAAAACGCTCAGGCCGATATTCTGGATCAGCCTGCCGACAGACTTGTGCTGCCCGAAGATAGTGATGAGATGATCAAGTTCTGCCGCAGTGCATTTCGTGATGAAGCAGACGGTAGCGTTCAACAGCCATCCACAACCTACCTGCGAGGCATGGATGCATCCGGACGTATCATCAAACTGATGGCCACTGCCATCCGCATGCGCTGGCAGGAGCGCTGGATCGGTGTCTGTTTCCTGCTTGATATTACTGAGCGGGAAACGCTGCAGGAGCAGATGGAGGCCGTGCACAGGCAGGGTTACATGTCCACGCTCGTCGCCGGCATTGTGCACGACTTCAGAAATGTGCTGACCAATATGATCGGCAATGCTGAAGTGGTGCAGATGAACTGCTCCGACCCTGTTGAAAAACAGCAGATCGAATCCATTATTGAGGCCGGTGAGCGCGGCAGTGATCTTATTACCCACCTGTTGAAGCTGAGCAGAAACAGTGAGCGTAATCAGAGCCACAACCGCACTCAAGGTTCGGCACTTTTGCAGCCACTGGAAAACATTATCGGACTGGCCCGTCTGCAGCTGCCTCACAATATCCGACTGGTCAGCAGGATTGAGGATGAACTACCGGATGTTGAGATCGAAATTATCGAGATTGAACAGATTCTGCTTAATCTGATTAATAACGCCATGCAGGCGATCAGCGACTCAGGTCTTATCGAGGTCAATATCGGCAGTGAAGATAATCAGCAAGCGGATCAAAAACAGCTCTGCATCACCGTCTCAGATAACGGCGAAGGGATCAGCGAAGAGAATATTGATCGTGTTTTCAAACCCTTCTGGACCTCAAGGGCAGATCAGGGTGGCTCAGGCCTTGGCCTGACCATGGTGCAACGCATTGTTAAACTGCATCAGGGTAAAATCGATATCTCATCACCGGCCGGAGAGCAGCAGACCACCGTTCGCATCTGCATCCCCTCTTATATGACAGAAAATAAGGTTGTGATTGCACAAACAGTAGTCACACCGCCAACTGTAAAGCAACCTGAAGAGACTACTTCTCAGCGCATTCTTCTGGTTGATGACATGCCTGATATCCTCAAAGTCCACAACGCCATTGTCACCCGTCTGGGTCATGATGCAGAGGCTGTCGAATCAGTTGATTCAGCCCTCACACTGTTTACAGACCCATCATCTCATTTTGATCTTATTATCACTGATTTTCGCATGCCTGGAAAAGATGGACTGGAGCTGGTGCAGGAGATCAGAAAGCGTGATCCGAAAATCCCCATTCTTATGGTTACCGCCTTCGGAGAAGATGAACAGCTACAGCAGGCCGGAAGTTATGGTGTTACCCTGATGAATAAACCGATTACCATTGAGCGAATGAAAGCGGGCATAGCTAAAGCAGTGGCTGGTGAGCTGACCTGATGCAATCCAAATCTAGGGAGCTGCTCAACAAATCAGCGTTTTCCTAGCTTTTACCAATCAGATCAGAAGCGCTGAAATCATCATATAGGGCATCGATAAAATAGAGCCCGTGCGCAGGTGCCGTAGCAGCGCCTCTGCTCCTGTCCTGCTGAGCCAACAGCTCCCGAAACTGCTCAGGCGTCTGTTTTCCAAGACCTACTTCGACCAGATTACCCACCAGATTGCGTACCATATGATAGAGAAAACCATCGCCAGCCACCTCAATGGAGATAGCAAAACCATCTCTACTGACATCCACCTTGCTCATTGTACGAATGGCATGCGCGGCCTGACAACCGGAAGCACGCAGCGATGAAAAATCATGCCTGCCAATACAGTGCGCAGCAGCCTCCTGCATCGCCTCCAGATTCAACGCTCTGGGCACCCAGAAGTAGCGCCAGCGATGCAGTGCAGAGAGCGTATTGCGATTTGATATCAGATATCGATAGGTTCGCCCCCGGCAATCAAAGCGGGCATGAAAATCTGCTTTAACAGCACGTACACCGACAACCCTTATCGAATCCGGCAGCCTGCTGTTGAGACCATGCAGATAGGCCAGATGAGAGCGCTGCCAGCGCGCTGATGAGACATCAGCATGAACCAGGAGTGCTTCTGCATGCACACCGCTGTCAGTGCGGCCTGCAGCAACCGTCACAACAGTTTCACCCTCTACAGCCAATAGGGCGGCCTGCAGCTCAGCCTGCACGGAAGTGGCATTATCCTGTTGCTGCCAACCATGAAACACGCGGCCATCAAACTCGATTGCCATAGCGATGCGTTGCTTCTGTATCTCTACATCTGCCATGCAACCCCCAGGCCAGAAACAGCAACAGAGAGGCAGAGCAGATTAACAGTCAGGCTGGAAGCAGCTGCCTGAGAGGTTGCATGAAACTGGCTGTCAGCCGATGAGGGCCAGCGTAACCATAACTGCTGTGATTGCACTTCTGCCAGGGCTAAGGCAGTGCTGAAGGTCGATACAAGCATAACAGGCAGCTGCTGCCATGATCTGCGCAGCTGCCAGCGACTTCGAAATGCCTGCAGTAGCTCGCCAACACTTGAACGCAGTGGCGCCATCATCACCAGATAGGTGATGGCAGAGCTGCTGAAAAATGGCAACAGCAGTAAGAGCTGAATCCATTCACTGCGTCTGAGTGCAAGAAACATGACAATCGCTGCAAAAAACAGGGCTGCCAGATGCACGGATAGCTGCAGACCCAGCTGCAATCCCTCCCATGTAAAAGGTAGAGCCCATCCCGGTAGCATCAGTTGTCCGGGTGAAAAGCAGAGGTGAAGAAGAATAATCGGAATGATAAACCAGCGTAACAAGCCGAAAGAGCGCCCTACCCTGTCCCACTGTTTATCGATGGCGCGAACAGAGAGGCATGCGATCAACAGCACTATCAGTCCATAAGCAGTTGAAGTGGTCGTACTGGCCAGCATAAGCAGAGCCAGAGCAAGCAGAACGCGGGTAATCGGATGCAGAGTGTAAAACAGACTGGTATCAGCCATAATTTAGGTGCGCCTCAAATCTGATTCAGGCGCTTTTATCCTTATCATCCTCATCGTCGTCATCAGCGAACTCGCTGAGCAGATGATCAAGCTCCTGTGTTGCACAGTGATCCACTTCGATCTCATCTGTATCTTCACTGAGATGATCAACCTTATCAAAAGAGAGGCCCTCAAAATCATCCTCGGAAGACTCTCCATCACCAAAGGCGGAAAATTCGCCAAGCAGATGATCAAGCTGCTGGGTAGCACCCGGATCTTCACTCGAAACAGATGAATCACTCTCCTGAGTAGCGAATGAAGCTGGCCTCTGGACGGCACTGGCAGTCGGCTCATCATCCTGATTTGCGAATGAGCCAAGCAGATGGTCAAGCTGCTGGGTAGCGCCGGGGTCTTCACTCGCTTCAGGTGTCTCATCCTCAAGGCTTGAGAATGCACTAAGAAGGTGATCAAGCTGCTGGGTAGCTTCAGGGTCTTCTTCACCCTCTGCAGGGCCCTTTTCTTCAACAGCAGCAGGAGTCAGCGCTTCAAAATCAACGCCGCTCATTTGCTCATCGCTGTCGGAAAATTCACTCATCAGCACATCCAGATGCTGGGTCGCGCCAAACTGTTCCTCATCTTCAGAGGATTCAGTAGCCGTGGCTGGAATAATCTCCTCTTCACCGTCAAACATGCCGTCATCATCACTGAATTCACCAAGTAGACTGTCCAGATGCTGTGTAGCAGTTACCTCCTGCTCAAAATCAAGACTCTCACTATCTGAAGCTTCATCCGATGCTGTTTCAGCAGGTGACTCCTCATCGCCCTCTTCAGTAAAGGCATTGAGCAGGTTATCCAGCTCCTGCGTTGCACCTATGGCTTCCAGATCCAGTGTTCCTTCATCATCAGGCAGAAGCCCCAGCGGCTGCTCACTGTTAATCTCATCATCAGCCAGAGAGATGCCCGTTGACTCTGCAGCTTCGAAATCGTCCAGAATGGAGTCGATCATCTGGGTTTCACCATCTGCAGCTGTCAGTGCAATGGTTTGACCGGCAAGATCTTCTTCATTGGTCGCAGCACCCTCAACCTCATCCTCGAAGGAAGCATCATGCAACCAGTCCATCTCCGCAAAATCATTATCATCGGCACTCTGGGATTCACCTGTTTCTTCCGGAGCAGCTGCAGCGGCCTTGGCTATATCGTCATCAAGGTCATCCAGTCCTGAGAAATCATAATCGAGCGTTGGTCCATCTGCTGATTCAACCTCTTCTGTTGTGCCAATTTCGACGTCATCACCCTGCAGCTGGTCTGCCTCGGAGGCTTCAACCACCACGGGCTCATCAGCCAGAGCTGAGAACGAGCTTGTCGCTGTTTTATACGCTGCCAGTCCGGCCCCGCTAAGCGCAGCCAGCGCAGCAATATTGGCCTGATTGAAGAGTCCAGCGTCACCTTTGGCAAACAGCAACTCTGCCTTGCGGATATGTGCATCCGAATTGTCTCCGTTCAAACGCAGCGCCAGATCAAGCTGCTGCAGTGCCTCATCTTCCATACCATAACGGATATAGACATCCGCCTCAGAGAGGTAGTCAACATTAGGATCAGCATCTTCCATTGAACCGAAATCAAACGGCACCATTTCAGCCGTGTCGGTATCGGTTAACTCATCAGGGAAATTGTCGATCGAATCAAACAGGTCGGACTCTTCTTCAACAGCATCAACGGCTTTCTGAGCAGCCGTTTCTGCAACAGGTTCATCCTGTTTCGTTTCAGCAGGTGGCTGTTGCGCTGTTTCAGGCTCAATATCCAAGCTTGCTGTGGCCTGTTGCGGCTCTCCGACAGAAGCTTTCTCTTCAATCTCAGGCTCAACTACTGCAGCAGACGGGTGAGCAGGTTCTCTGCGCATCAGCAACACAACCACTATCAGTAAAACAACCACCAGTGCAATCAGCAGCCAGATCACCCAATCCATGGCACCGGCATCCTGCTGGGCGGCGGTTTGGGCCTTTGCTTTTTCAAGTTCGCCCTGCATACGGGCCATCAGTATTTCCAAACGTTTCACATTGGCATCAGATGCGGCCGTAGCAGCCTGATCAACCTTCTGACTCAGTGCAGCAATACTCTGCTCGCTCTGCTCAAGCTTCTGCTGCAACAGCTCATTCTGTTTCTGCAGTTCAGCCAGCAGCGCAGTCGTTTCAGCGATGGCTTTGGCAGCACTCTCATCAACCGCAAGCGCAGGCTGCTGATCAACTATTCCTGATTCAGCACCATCCTGTGCAGTCGTTCCGTCACCACTATCGGCTGCTTTCTCCTCTGCAATCTCGGCAGTGGCTACTGCCACCGGTGCAGCGGCTACACCATCAGCCTGTTCACCCATACGTACACGCTTGGAGTAGCGGGTACGCTGAACTTCTGCTTCTGCCGCATAACGTGGCTGCCTGTTCAGCTCTTTCCACTGTTTTTCATGCTCGGTAAAAAGCTTGTATGCATCTTTGGCTGAAATTGACTCAACCTCAGTTGCTGTCGGCACATCAAGGAAACGACCCTTCATCAGCAGGTTCATATTACCTTTATCAAATTTAGACCTGTTCTTCTCAAACAGAGCAGCCATCACCTGCGACATTGTATATCGCTGATCAACACGCAGACGCTGAGAAACTGTGGAGAGCATATCACCACGAACAATCGGGCCGTAACGAGCGGTTCTGGCCCAGCCTTCAAAATATTGAACATCGGCAACAGCCGGTGCCGCTTCAACTTCAGTGGCAGCCACTGAGGCCTGTTCGGTCACAGAGCTGTCCATCGGTGTTACTTCATGAACAGTCGGAACCGGCGGCTTCTCTGCAGCCTGAACAACAGTTTTCGGTGCCTCAAGGAAGACTGGATATTTTTTGAAATTGGCCACGCGACCATGACGGATTTTTATGATCAGATTAAAAAACGGGGCTTTAATAGCGGTGCGTGACGTGAGCTTAACACGCACACCACGGGCATCACTCTCAAGATCAGCACGAATAGCGCTGAGCTCAGGATCACGGTAAACCTCGAAAATCTTGTAATCAGAAGCTGCCGCAATTTCGACATACAGCTTGGAGACCAGTTCATTGGCATCCAGTGTAAGAGGGATTTCAGCAAAAAACGGTTCACTCAGACGTGAGTTAACCTCAATCTTTTCAAGGGATGCGGCATATGCGCCACCCGCCATCAGTAGCGCAACAGCCAAACAGACCAGCCGAAAGATATGCTTTACTTGAATCATTTTGCGCCCCTCCATCATCTCACAGGAGCTATTCTCCTAAGAGTGACGAATCAGAATTTCCGCTATCTGTACAGCATTTAGAGCCGCACCTTTACGTACATTATCGGCAACAACCCATAAATGCAAAGAATTCGCACAGGAATCATCGTTACGAATTCGGCCCACCCAGACCGGATCAGTGCCGGCAGCCTCACTCGGCATCGGATAGTCCTCTGCAGATGGATCATCAACCACACAGATACCTTCGGCATCGGCAAGCAGTTGACGTGCCCTCTCGGCATCCATCGGAGCGGAAAAGGTGATGTTTACCGCTTCCGAATGGCCGTAGAATACAGGCACACGAACCGTCGTTGCTGTGACGGCGATCTCAGATTCCATGATCTTCACCGTCTCATCCATCATTTTGCGCTCTTCTTTGGTGTAACCATCGTCCATAAACACATCGATCTGTGGAATCACATTAAAAGCGATGCGGGCAGGGAAAACATTCACTTCCGCGCTCTTGCTGCTGAGCAACTGCATGGTCTGCTTGGCCAGCTCATCAATGGCTTTACCGCCAGCACCTGAAACCGCCTGATAGGTCGTCACCACAACACGTTTGATCGGTACTGCCCTATGCAGCGGTTGCAGCGCTACAACCATCTGAATGGTTGAGCAGTTGGGATTGGCTATAATCTTGTTCTCACGCGCCATCTCCAGCGCATGCGGATTCACCTCCGGCACAACCAGAGCGATCTCTTCATCCATGCGCCAGGCACTGGAGTTATCAATCACATAACAGCCAGCCGCTGCAAAACGCGGCGCATGCTCTTTTGATGTGCCACCACCTGCTGAGAAGAGTGCAATATCGACACCGCTCGGATCAAAAGTTTCCAGATCCTGAACAACGTACTCTTTACCTTTGAACTCAATGGTAGAGCCGGCACTGCGGCTGGATGCCACCGGAAAGAGCTCATCTACAGGGAAGTTACGCTCAGCAAGAATCTCCAGCATGGTCTGACCGACCGCGCCGGTTGCTCCGACTACTGCAACAACATATCCCTCATCTTTTTTCGGCAGAAATTGCTCGCTCACGCCAGAGCCTCCAGTGCTTCACATACGGCATCACCCATGCCGGAACAGCTAACAAATGCCCCACCATCAGCAAGATCAATGGTGCGCACACCTGCATTGAGGGTATTCTCCACCGCCTGTTCAATCTTGTCGGCCAGATCAGCGCGATCCAATGAGAAACGTAACATCATCGATACTGAGAGAATCGTTGCCAGCGGATTGGCTTTGTTCTGGCCGGCGATATCAGGGGCAGAGCCATGAATCGGCTCATACATGGCATACTCCACACCAATCGAAGCCGATGGCAGCATACCGATAGAGCCGGTCAGCATGGAGGCCTCATCAGAGAGGATATCGCCAAACATATTGGTCGTTACAATCACATCAAACTGCTTGGGATTGCGGATCAACTGCATGGCAGCATTATCCACATACATGTGTGAGAGCTCGACATCAGCATACTCAGCAGCATGCAGTTCAGTCACCACTTCACGCCAGTATTCAGTGGCTTCAAGCACATTGGCCTTATCAATCGAGCAGACCCGGTTGGAGCGCAGGCGTGCCGCCTCAAAAGCCTTGCGGGCGATGCGCTGAATCTCGGAGGTTTTGTAGGCAAGCGTGTTAAAGCCACGTTTTTCACCGTTGGGCAGCTCTTCAATGCCGCGTGGCTGACCGAAATAGATACCGGAGACCAGTTCACGTACCACCAGAATATCAACACCGCTGATCACTTCAGGTTTAAGGGTTGAAGCATTCACCAACTGCTCAAACACCTTGGCTGGACGATAGTTGGCAAACAGACCGAGATCTTCGCGAATGCGCAGTAGTCCGGCTTCAGGACGCAGAGGTTTGTCCAGTGGTTCCCATTTCGGGCCACCTACAGCACCAAGCAGTACCGCATCCGATGCCTTGACCAGCTTCTGGGTTGCCTCCGGATAGGGATCACCGGCCACGTCGTAACCGACACCACCAATCGTTCCCTCTTCCCAGCTGGCATCAAGGCCGAAGCTGCGGTTAAGCACCTCAAGGACTTTCAACGCCTCATCGACGATCTCTTTTCCGATACCATCACCGGGCAACACTGCAATCTTTACAGACATCTCTACTCCTTCTTTCCAACTACGGTTTTTACCGCCGCCAGAAAATCATCCACATCTTTAAACTCTCTATACACAGAGGCAAAACGCACATAGGCCACACCATCAAGCCTGCGCAACTGCTCCATGACAAAATCACCAACGCTCTGAGCCGCAATCTCCGACTCACCCTGCTCCTGCACCGCCCGCAGCACCGCATTGACACCCTTCTCCAGCGCCTCAGCCGAAACCGGCCGTTTCTCCAGCGCCTTCTGCATACCGGAATGAATTTTACCGATACTGAATGCCTGTCGTGCACCATCCTTCTTCACCACCAGCGGCAGCTTGAGCTCGGCACGTTCAAAACTGGAAAAGCGTTTGCCGCATGACTCACACTCACGCCTGCGGCGCACCGCGGCACCATCTTCTACGACACGAGAATCCACCACGCGGGTATCATCATTGGCACAATAAGGGCAATACATTCAGATCAACTACTGACAGCGACGATATCTCTTAATCTTCGTAAATCGGAAAACGGTCAGTCAGTTTGCGCACATCTTCAAATACGGCTGCATGTACAGCTGCATCTTCGGGTGCATTCAATACCTTGAGAATCATCTCACCAATCAGGGCTGCATCAGCTTCCAGCATACCACGGGCAGTCACCACAGAAGCACCGATACGGATACCGGAGGTGACAAACGGTGATGCAGGATCAAACGGAATAGTGTTCTTGTTGGTGGTAATGCCTGCCGCTTCCAGAGCCTCTTCAGCCTGTTTGCCGGTGATCCCCTGTGGACGCACGTCAACACGGAACATATGACAATCGGTACCGCCGGAGACAATACGCAAGCCACCCTCAGTCAGGGTTGCTGCCAGTGCGCGTGCATTGGCGATCACCTGTTTCTGATCAGCTTTAAACTGCTCACCGAGTGCTTCGCCAAAAGCCACAGCCTTGGCAGCAATGACATGCATCAACGGACCACCCTGAATGCCGGGGAATATACGCGAGTTGATCTTTTTATAGATCTCCGCATCGTCGGTCAGAATCATGCCGCCGCGTGGACCACGCAGGGTTTTATGGGTAGTGGTGGTAATCACATGCGCATGACCTACCGGGCTCGGATAGACACCGGCAGCGATCAGGCCTGCATAATGCGCCATATCCACCATCAGGATCGCACCTACGGAATCAGCAATTTCGCGCATACGGGCAAAATCGAAACCACGCTCATATGCTGATGCGCCACCGATGATCATCTTAGGGCGCTGAACCTCTGCCATCTTCGCCATGACATCGTAATCGATCAGTTCGTTATCCTTGCGAACACCATAAGCGACAACCTCATAGAGGCGACCGGAGAAGTTTACAGGTGAACCGTGGGTCAGGTGACCTCCGTGAGAGAGATCCATACCCATGATGGTATCACCGGGGTTCAACAGCCCCATAAACACAGCCATATTGGCCTGAGAACCTGAATGCGGCTGCACATTGGCATATTTCACGCCAAACAGCTCACAGGCACGCTGCTGCGCCAGGGCTTCAACCACGTCAACATGCTCGCAACCACCGTAGTAACGACGTCCAGGATAACCTTCGGCATATTTGTTGGTCATCACAGAGCCCTGCGCCTCCATCACGGCACGGGAAACAATATTCTCACTGGCGATAAGCTCCAGTGTGTGCTGCTGGCGACCTAGCTCGGCTGCAATGGCATCTTTAACCACTGTATCAGCAAGCGGGGCATTAAAAAACTGACTGCGATCGGACATGAAAACTCCTGAAAAATAAGAAAAAAGGCAGTGTTATCACACCCCTTTTTACGCTACTCCCGACTCATGAGGAATTCGGGGCGCGTATTATGGCGAATCGAAGCTGTTACGTCACCTTCGACTTCCACCTATGTGATCACTCATGTGATCAATCGGCTGTAGAGCCGATTTTGCTACTGCAATCGGTGCAGCTCTCCATCAAGTACAAGACGCCCGGCATCAGCAGGATTCATGCGCACCACCACATCAATGACCGACTCATCCACGGATTTGGAGAGCACGGAACCGTGCTGGTAACAGAAGGCGAGCGAGCGACCATCAGAGAGATCAAACTTCAGATGCAGCTCATGCATCTCCTGTTTCAACCAGTCAGAGAGCAGCTCAATCAACTCATCCACCCCGTCACCGGTAATAGCTGAGAGGGCGATGCGACTGCCTGCCACTGTCTCTGCCCGAAAACTCTGCAATCCGGGAGCCAGATCCTTTTTGTTCATCACCTCAAGTATAGGTGGCGCCAGATCGCCAACCAGACCAAGCTGCTCCAGTGTCTCATCAACCACCTTGGCCTGTTCAGCCAGCATCGGATCAGCAGCATCACGCACATGCAGAATCAGATCAGCCTCGATCACCTCTTCAAGGGTGGCACGAAAGGCATCAACCAGCTCATGTGGCAGCTCCTGCACAAAACCCACCGTATCAGAGAGCATCAACCGCAGGCCACCGGGAAGCTCCAGCAGCCTCAAGGTCGGATCAAGCGTGGCAAACAGCTGATCTGCGACATAGACACCTGATTGGGTCAAATAGTTGAAAAGTGTCGATTTTCCGGCATTGGTATAACCCACCAGTGCAACGGTGGGGATATCCTTCTTCAGCCGCCCTGCCCTCTGCGTCGCACGCATCTGACGCACCTTATCAAGATCCTTCTCCAGTGACCGGATCTTGACCCGGATCATACGCCGATCCAGCTCAATCTGACGCTCACCCGGACCACCCATAAAACCAAAGCCACCACGCTGACGCTCCAGATGGGTCCAGCTGCGCACCAGTCGTCCCAACTGATAGTTCAGGCTGGCCAGCTCCACCTGCAATACACCTTCACGGGTGCGGGCCCGTGATGCGAAAATCTCCAGAATAAGACCGGTACGATCCACCACCTTGGCATTCCACGCCTTCTCCAGATTACGCTGCTGTACCGGTGAGAGCGGATGATCCACAAACACCACGACAGCTTCATGTATCTCAACCTGCAGACGTATCTCTTCGACCTGACCTGAACCGAGCAGTGTGCCGGGAATCGCCCTGCGCACGCCAAAACGAAAGGAGTTCACCAGTTCACAACTACTACTCTCAACAAGACGGATAAACTCTTCAGCACGCGCCTTCCATGCGTAATCACCAATGCGTCTACTGGCTAGCTCCGGGTGCACACAGATAGCAACATCCGGTGCCTGCTGGGTATCGTTCATCTCAACACTCATCGTTCAACACTCATCTATTCTGTAGCTGCTCCATGATTTTTTCTTGCAACTGATCCGCACTGCCATGCAGAGCATCAGGTGTCTGGTGGTTAAACCAGGTCACCTGCCGCTTGGCATATCGCCGTGTGGCTGTGACAGCATCACTGATCGCTTTCTCCAGCGTCAATTCACCCTTGAGATGATCAAGCAACTGCCGGTATCCCACCGCCCGCATCGCAGGGTGGGTATCAACAAGATTCAAACCTGCTAACCAGCGAACCTCGTCCAGCCAGCCTTTCTCCATCATCAACTGAAAACGGTCAGCAATACGCTGGCGCAGAATCTCACGCTCAACATCAAGCACAAACACCGGACAGTCGATCGCCACCACCTGAGCAGAGGCCTCTGCCTGCCAATCAGCCAGTGAACGTCCCGTACTCTCCAGCACACAGAGGGCACGCATAATACGCTGGCTATCACCGGCCTTCAGCCGCTCCGCCATCACCGCATCATGCTGCTGCAGGTAGCCATACAATCCTTCAACACCCTCTACCCAGTGCATCATCTCAAACTTTTTACGTATCTCCGGCTTCTCATCAGGAATATCGGCAAAACCTTCCAGCAGCGCTTTAAGATAGAGCCCTGTACCACCGACAATCAGCGGTATGCGCCCCGCCGCATTTTCGCTGGCGATTTTCAGCCGCGCCTCTTCGGCCCAGCGTGCTGCCGAATAGTGATCAGGCAACTCACAGCAATCGACAAGAAAGTGGCTTACTTCACTACGCTCATCGGCAGTTGGTTTGGCTGTGCCTATATCCAGCCCGCGATAGAGCTGCATCGAGTCACAACAGATAATCGAGCTCTGCGCTGCTTTAGCCACCTGAAGCGCCAGCGACGACTTACCCGTAGCTGTAGCGCCCATCAATGCAACGGCTGACAATTTCACTTCATTAGCTCTGTTCAATGTTTTACCGCCTTCATATGACACCCCTCATTCGGGCAAAACGTTTAATGATCGACAGCCATAACGGGCTTAACATTAGGGTCAGTGCAATCACCAGCACAGTCATCGAGTGTTGGGCTTCATTGATCAAGGCCACATGCATGCCGACAGCAGCCAGCAGAAATGAGAACTCTCCGATCTGACTGAGCAGACCGGCAGTGATCAGTGATGACTCCCAATCTTCTCCCAGCGCCTTCATAACAAAAACATTAGTACCTGCATTAAACATAAAGACCAGCAGTGTGGCGCCCAGCACCAACTGCCAGTGCGCCAGCAGCACCTCGATCTCGACAAGCATGCCGACAGAGAGAAAAAACATCGCCATAAATATGACCTGTACCGGACCTAGATGTTCATGCACCCATTTGGACTGATCTGAGGAAGCCAGCAGCACCCCGGCCAGAAAAGCACCCAATGCAGGAGAGAGGCCCAGCCAGCCGGTCAGCGAAGCAGAACCGAGACAGAGGAGCAGGCCAAGCATCATCCGGTGCTCATAACTGCCCAACAGCGCCTCAGGTATATGAAAACGATTACTACGCATCAGCCAGAAGACAAATAGAAGGATGGCAACACCACCAGCCACCTGCACAGCAATGCCTGAAACCGAGATATCATCACCACTGCCAAGCATACTGAGGATGATCATCATCGGAATGATCGCCATATCCTGAACAAGCAATACACCCAGCGCACTCTGCCCCATTGGCAGCTCCAGCTCTCCGGAGTCCTGCAACATCCTCAAAACAACGGCAGTACTGGAAAGGCTGATAATAAAACCGTAGAGCACACCCTGCTGCCAGCTCATATCAAAAATAAGAGCCAGGCCAACACAGGCAACAACACTGATAATAATCTGAATATTGGTGCCGACAAAGGCCACCTTCCAACCCTGCATCAGGCGCGGAATAGAGACCTCCATACCGACAAAAAAGAGCAGCATGATCACACCTATCTCACCAATACGTGTAACCAGATCATGATCTTCAATCACAGCAAACCCGGAAGGTCCGATAACAATGCCGGTAAGAATATAAGCGACCACAATCGGTAACTTCACCCGCATCGCGACATAAGCCATGAGCATGGAGAAAAACAGCACAATGGTGATCACCAGAATCACCGGATCAAGATGCACTACTCTTTCCTTCCAAACAGACGATCCAGATCATTGAGCGACAGACTGACATAGGTGGGGCGACCATGATTACACTGGGCGATATTGGGGGTGAGCTCCATCTCGCGCAGCAGCGCCTCCTGCTCCTCATGGGAGAGCAGGCGACCGGATTTAATTGAACCTTTACAGGCGCGATTACCCAACCAGCGCTCAAGAATGCGCCCCAGTCCGCGACCATCAGCTTCAGAGTCAGCCCCGATCAGCATGATGCTCTCTACAAGCTCGGCTACCAGTTCGACAGCCGGTTCGCGCACCAGCATGGCTGGCACAGCACGAATCAGAAACAGCTCATCACCACTAATCTCAAGCTCCACACCAAAGGGTTGCAGCTCTTCGGCGTGTTCATGCAGCCAGGCCGCCGTTTTTCCATCAGTCTGTAGTGACTCAGGGGTCAACAGCTTCTGACTGGATACTTTTTTACCCGCCAGCTGCTTCTTTAATTTTTCGTAGGTCATGCGCTCGTGTGCCGCATGTTGATCAACAAGGATCACACCCGCTTCGGTCTGAGCCAGAATGTAACAGCGGTGAATCTGGGCCAGCGGATGACCCAAGTCAGGCTGCCCATTCATGCCATACTCCGAAGCAGGTTCCGCAACCCGTGGAGAAGAGAAAAGCATGGATTGCACATCTCTCGGCATTGATGTCGATGATGGAGGTCTGAAATCACCGGATGCAAAACGTGGCATACCGCCACCCGAAGAAGCTGCACCTGTTGCCCCCCCTCCATACTGCATCGAACGCATCGCCTGATCGGTAGTTGTAGATGAAACGGATTTTCCGAACTGTTCAATCGCGGCACGAATGCAGGATATCACCCCTGCCCGAACAGCCTGCGGCGATCTGAAGCGCACCTCGCGCTTGGCCGGATGTACATTGACATCAACATCCGCCGGGTCGATCTCAATGCTGATCACTGCCACAGGATAGCGGTCATGGAACATCACATCGCGGTAACCTGCACGCACGGCTGCCAGTAGTTGTTTGTCGCGAATCACACGCCCATTGACCATAAACAGCATGCGCGTGGAGTCGCGATGGTGGAATGTCGGCAAACCCAGATGGCCGGAGATCTGCATCCCCTCATGTTCGATAGCCATCTCGATACTATTGTCGGCAAAATCACCACCCAGAATCGCCATCACGCGCGATCGCTCATCCTGTGGTGAAAAATCAAAACGTTTGCGACCATCAAGCTCCAGCAGCATGGCCACCGATGGATTGGCCAGGGCCAGTGAGCGGAACACCTCAACAATCGCGGCATCCTCGGTTTTGTCGGTGCGCATAAAATTCAGCCGTGCAGGTGTGTTGAGAAAGAGATCAAGCACCTCGATGCGGGTGCCTTTGCGAGGCGGGGCCGGACGCACCTCGGTAGTGCCACCACCATCTACGCGCACCTCAACCCCTTCACTGCTGCCTGCCAGAGCCGTCTGCATACGAAAACGTGAAACCGAAGCGATCGAAGGCAGCGCCTCTCCGCGAAAGCCGTGGCTGGCGATCAGATGCAGATCTTCCGAGCTCTCAATTTTACTGGTGGCGTGGCGCTGCAGTGCCAGTTCGGCATCCGCAGCACTCATGCCACAGCCGTCATCCTCAATCACAATCGACTTTTTGCCTGCGCCAGTGATGCGCACAACAACTCTGCTGGCACCGGAATCAAGTGAGTTCTCCACCAGCTCTTTGACTGCAGAGGCAGGACGCTCCACCACTTCACCGGCAGCGATCTGGTTGGCCACCTGTGGTGAAAGAATATGTATCAGTTGATCAGGCATCAGCTAGCTCAGAGAGAGAGAGGCAAACAGTGATAATGGAGCTCCTTAATAGTAGAAGTAGCGCAAATCTGCTTTTTTTAATGCAAACAATCCACCTTCATAATCAAAAGGTGCACATCCCTAATTGATCTCTAGAGTGTTGCGATTCTGAAACAGGGGTCTGATATGATTGATACGGCAAACACTATAACATTGATGAAGGGCAACCCCCTTTTTGCCCCTCTGCCTGCCGAAGGTTTAGCTCTGATGGCTGATCACAGCACCATTACAACATTCAGCTCCGATGAAAAACTGATCGAAGAGAATGGTGAAAACAGATCGCTATTCCTGCTGATTTCGGGAAGTGTGAAAGTGATCTCCAATGGTACCGAAGTGGACAGGCAGCAGGCTGGTGATACCGCCGGTGAGGTATCAATGTCAAAGATCAGCCCACCTGTAGCTGATGTCATTGCCGTTGGTGAAGTAGAGGCCATTCTGTTTCCAACTGAAACCATTGATGCCGCTTGCAGCCAATACCCTGCGTTTGCCAAGCTACTGCGTGATACGGCTATGAAAAAGGTTTACGACAGGTAATTCAGGACTGAAAACCAATCAATATTGAAGCATGCCCAGGGCAATATATACCCCGGGCATATCTTTATTATTCGTACGCGGCCAGCGCTGCGGCTACAGCAACACCATTGTTCACCGGTGCATCTACCCGGCCTAGCACCTCATCAAGTGCAGCCAGACATTTCAGCACATTATCCTTGCGTGCGGCATAACCCATCAGTCCGATACGCCATACCGTGCCTGCCATAGGCCCAAGCCCTGCCCCGATCTCAAGATTATAGTCATTAAGCAGAGCACCACGCACTGCGGCATCATCAACACCATCGGGAATAGTTACGGCATTAAGTTGGGGCAGCCGCTCCGCCTCAGGCACCACAAATGAGAGCCCCAGCGCTTCAAGGCCTGCCTTCAGTGCATTGTGATGCAGGCGATGTCTGGTCCATGAGTTCTCCAGCCCCTCCTCCTGCAGAATCACCAGCGACTCATGCAGTGCATAGAGGGTATTAACCGGGGCGGTATGGTGGTAAGCGCGCTTGGCACCCTGCCCCCAGTAACCCATCACCAGATTCAGATCGAGGAACCAGCTCTGCACCGGCGATTTACGCCCTTTGATCACCTCAATAGCGCGCTCATTAAACGAAACAGGCGACAGGCCCGGAACACAGGACAGACACTTCTGGGTGCCGGAGTAGATCGCATCCACGCCCCACGCATCGACACGCAGCTCGGTACCGCCGAGCGAGGTGACCGTATCAACGATGGTCAGGCAGTCATATTGATGTGCCAGCTCCACGAGTGTTTTCACATCCGAGGATGCGCCGGTTGAAGTTTCAGCATGTACGAAGGCAACCACCTTCGCCTCCGGATGTCCTTTAAGTGCATCTTCAAGTTTGTTGGCATCGACCGCCCTGCCCCACTCATCCTGTACCATCACAGCAGTAGCACCACAGCGTTCGACATTCTCTTTCATGCGACCACCAAAAACACCGTTCTGGCAGACAATCACTGTATCACCGGGTTCGACTAGATTGACGAAGCAGGTCTCCATGCCGGCAGAACCGGGTGCGGAGACTGGAATGGTCAACTGATTCTCAGTCTGGAAGGCGTACTGCAGCAACTCCTTCATCTCATCCATCATAGCAACAAACATCGGATCGAGATGGCCGATGGTTGGCCTCGCCATCGCCTGGGATATTCGCGGATTTACATCCGAAGGGCCGGGCCCCATCAGCGTGCGTTGTGGTGGATAAAATGATGTTGTCATGTTCTACCTCTCTATTTGGCTGGCTACAGACTAGAAAAAATATTCGCCTGCATCACCCTCTATCTGTTTGTGGTTTTTCGTACAACTCAGCCAGCAACTCAATCCAGTGTACCACCGGAATCTCGCTGCCAGCCTCTATCTGTTTCATGCAGCCGATATTGGCCGTGGCAATGCGAGCTGGTTGCCCTGCCTCAAGTGACTCTATTTTATTCATACTCAGCGCCTCGCCAATCTCAGGTTGCAGTAGCGTATAGGTTCCAGCTGCACCGCAGCAGAGGTGGCTGTTATTGACAGCTACAAGCTCATAGCCTGCTTTGCTAAGGATCGCCTCGACAACACCGCTCAGCTTCTGGCCATGCTGTAGCGTACATGACGCGTGGAAAGCGATTTTCTCACCATCACCATTTGTTGCAGGCAGTTCCTGCCTGGCTATCAATTCAGAAATATCAGCAGTTAGTGCTGAAATCTGCTTTGCCTTCTCTGCATATGCCGGATCGTTACGCAGCAGGTAGCCATACTCTTTAAGCTGCAGGGCACAGGCACTTGCAGTAGAAATGATCGCCTCTACACCTGCTTCAAGATAAGGCCACCAGTGGTCGATATTGCTACGCATACGTTTATGTGCGGCATCGGTTGCATTCAGATGATGCTCCAGCGCCCCGCAACACTGGGCCATGCCTGTGCGCTGCACCGAAATCCCTGCCCGATCCAGGACAATAGCCGCAGCACGGTCGATGCCCGCATCAAGCACCGGCTGCACACACCCCTCGATCAACAACACCTTGCGCTCATGCCTGAGCTGCGGCCAATTCAGCGGGGTCTGAGAAACAGATGGAAGCGAAGCTTTCAACCGCTTTGGCAGCAGTGGTTTAATAAGAGATGCCCCCTTAAGCAACAATGAAAAACGAGCCCGATTGGGAAGCAGGGCCACCATAGCTTTACGGTGAAGCCGCTCACCCATTGGTCGCTCAGTTCCCGCCTCACACAGTTCACGACCAATATCGAGAAGATGGGCATATTCAACACCGGATGGACAGGTCGATTCACAGCTGCGACAGGTGAGACAACGATCAAGATGGTCACGTGTCTTGTCGGTAACGCTACCGCTCTCCAGCATCTCCTTGATCAGGTAGATGCGCCCGCGTGGCCCGTCCAACTCATCGCCAAGCAGCTGGTAGGTCGGGCATGTTGCGGTGCAGAATCCACAGTGCACGCAGGAGCGCAGAATACGATCTGCCTCTCTACCTGCTTCACTGGCCAGTTTCTCAGCTGGAATCTTCGTCTGCATCCTAGGACCTGCTCACTATATTTCCCTGTACATACGGCCGGGATTGAGGATCGCCTTAGGATCAAACGCCGCTTTCAGTCGCTTTTGCAGAAGCATCTGACCGCCACTCAGTGGTGCAAACACTTGCCCGCTTCGATCACCGCCACGAAATAGCGTGGCATGGCCACCGGCTGCAGAGGCAGCTGCAAAGATCTGCTCAGCAGGAAGATCTGAGATCAACCAGCGCTGTGCTCCACCCCAACCGATAAACCAGTCTGCATCTTTTGCGTCAGCAAGCAGCGGATGTTCAGCATCTGACGGCACGGAGAGACGCCATAGTGGTCGCGGACCGTCGAAAAAAGGTAGTTGATGCTCGCGAATATCTTTCCAGAGCTGCAGGCCATCCTCGTAAATCTCTCCACCGATCAGACCAGCTGATTTTCTAACTGCCGATTCAGTGCCACAGATTCGGAAATAGATCCGCTCACCATCTGCAGCCATGGCCGTGACCGGCAGTGGCGTGCCTGCCCAGCGGTTCATCAGACCGATTGCACGCTGATAGTCAGCTTCGATCGCCAGGGTCTGTTCAGCCTGCCTGTGCGGCAACACCTTCAGCGAAACCTCAAGCAACACGCCGAGTGTACCAAGGCTACCGGCCATCACCCTTGAGAGATCAAATCCGGCGACATTCTTCATCACCTCGCCACCAAAGCGCATCTCCTCACCCTTACCATTGACCATGCGGCAACCGAGTACAAAATCGCGGCATGCCCCTGCATAAGGCCTGCGCGGCCCTGAGAAACCGCAGGCAATCGTGCCGCCGAGGGTTGCATCATCACCAAAGTATGGTGGATCGAATGGCAGCCGTTGGCGATGCCCATCCAGAGCATCAGCAATCTCGGCAAGCTTTGTGCCTGCGCCTGCGGTAATCACCAACTCTGTCGGCTGGTAGGAGACAATGCCGCTATTACCGGAAACATTCAGCGCTTCACCTACAGCTTCGCGGCCGTACCAGGACTTTGTTCCGCCACCAATAATATTGAGTGGAGAACAATCGTTATAGGCTTGTTCGATCTGCTGCCGGACCTCAATAGCATTCATCAGAAACGCTCCAGCTCCGGATGCGGTAGCTCTCCGTTGTGGACATGCATGCGGCCAAGTTCGGCGCAGCGATGCAGTGTTGGTACCGCCTTACCGGGATTAAGCAGACGATCGGGATCGAAGGCATCTTTGACAGCAAAGAACTGGGCAAGCTCCAGCGCACCAAACTGCACGCACATCGAATCAAGCTTCTCCATGCCTACACCGTGTTCACCGGTGATGCTGCCGCCCGAGACCACGCAGAGTTCCAGAATCTTTGCACCAAACTCTTCAGTGCGCTCAAGCTCTCCCGGCTTGTTGGCATCATAGAGGATTAACGGATGCATATTGCCGTCACCTGCATGGAATACGTTGGCAACCGGCAAATTGTACTCCTCAGACCACTCGGCGATGCGGCGCAACACATTCGCCAGTGCCGATTTAGGAATGGTGCCGTCCATACAGTAGTAGTCAGGAGCAAGTCTTCCCACCGCCGGGAACGCCGCCTTGCGCCCTGCCCATAACTGCAGCCGTTCCGCCTCATTGGCGCTGGTTTTCATCGCTGTGGCTCCAGCTTCACGCAAAACCTGCTGCACAGCAGCAATATGATCGCCCACCCCCTCAAGTGTGCCATCAAGTTCACAGAGCAGGATCGCTTCAGCATCGGTGGGATAACCTGCATGGGCAAAGGCCTCAGCCGCCGAAATCGCAAGGCGATCCATCATCTCCAGTCCTGCCGGCACGATGCCAGCCGCAATGATATCGGCAACGCCCTGCCCAGCCTTTTCGATATCGTCAAAGGCGGCCATCACCACCTGTGCAACTTCAGGCTTGGGTAACAATTTTACAGTCACCTCAACAATCACCCCGAGCAGCCCTTCCGAGCCGTGCATCAGGGCGAGAAAATCATAACCCGGTGTATCGAGTGCTGCGCCGCCAAGTTCGATCAGTTCACCTTCCATGCTAAGCATCTTCAGCCCCTGCACATTATGTACAGTCAGCCCATATTTAAGGCAGTGCACCCCGCCAGAGTTCTCGGCTACATTACCACCAATGGTACATGCAATCTGGGAACTTGGATCAGGAGCGTAGTAGAAACCGAGATGATCAACCGCCTGCGAGATTGCCAGGTTACGCACACCGGGCTGTACGACAGCGGTCCGGTTATCCGAATTAATCGAGAGAATCTGATTGAATTTGGCCAGCGAAAGCACCACTGCATCGGCAAGTGGCATGGCACCACCTGATAAACCTGTGCCTGCACCCCGGGCCACCACTTCGACCTTTTCTGCATGGCAGAGCTTGAGTGTTGCAGCGACCTGTTCAACCGTCTCTGGCAGTACAACCAGTGCAGGCAGTTGGCGATAGACAGAGAGCCCGTCACACTCATAAGGGCCGAGCTCTTCACGGCTGGCAAGAATAGAAGTTGCAGGCAAAAAACCAGCCAGCCGCTCTATTAAGTTATCTTTTTTCTCCCCGTCCATAACCCAATATCATGAAACAGAGTCGATCATTCGTCCACCCCACATTATGAACGGTTAATTATAAGTCAGATGCTGTTAACGCTAATTTCTGAAATAGACAACCACCAGATGATAGCCGAACTTTGTTTTGATCGGTCCGTGCACTTTCAGCAGAGCCTGTTTGAAGATGACACTCTCTATCGTTTTAACCAGCTGCCCCGGATAGATCTCACCGAGATCACCATCCCTCTTCTTTGACGGGCAGGTGGAATACTTTCGTGCCAGCTTGCCGAAATCTTCACCCCTGGCCAGCCGCTGTTTCAGCTTTTCAGCTTCATCCTTTGTTTTGACCAGAATATGTTTCGCCATTGCACTTTTCATGCACGTCCCCTAGCCATCTACCCGATGATATTTGAAAATCATCACCAGTATCAGCAGGCAACACGTTGTACCGAAAACCGATACAGCCACCATCAGCCATTGATCCAGATGCGAGTAGTATGCGGTGAAAGTGGCCGATGCGGCAGCAAACACCATCCACTGCAGTCGGGAGAGTCCATCCACATCACGCGTTTTATAGGTGATGCGAAGCTGATCCACAAAACCGAGGGTAAAAGCCAGTGCTGCCAGTGAGCCCATCATTTGCCACAGATCAATATCCACTTACTACCTCTTCTATCTTTAACACGTCAGCTTCATCACTATTGATGAGAAGCGCGCACCCTTCTGTGAATCTCAAATTAACGCAACAATCCGACGATACAGATCAGAACCAAAGCTCCGCCAATGGCCTGCTTGAAGGTGGCGGCATCTCCAGCCATCAGGTGGTCGTGCATTTTCAGGCCGATGACATGGCCAATAGCTGCGCACGGCAGCAGCCAGAGATGGTGTAACCACCAGAAGTCGACATCTGCCCAGAGCAGCACGGAGAGTTTAATCACCACCAGCATAAACCAGAGCACAAACAGCGTATTACGCAGCTGATCCTTAGCCACATGCTGGGTGAATACCGCCACAATCAATGGGGCACCGATCAGTGAGACACCTGCAGCATAAGCGCCACTGATCAGCAGTGAGAAATCCACCCAGGGTTTATGACTGCTGATCTCAAATTTAAAGAGATAACATAAGGCATAAAAAAGTGTAGTGAGATAGACAAACACCACCACCCACTTCGAAGGCAGTGTCAGCAGCCCGAACACCCCGATCAGCATCGGTATAATCATGATGGCAAAGGCTTTTTTCAGATAGTGCCAGTTCACATGATTGAAACGGGAGCTAAGGGTAATGGATGAGAAGAAGAGCAGGTGCACACCGATCAACGGCAGCCAGATAAGCGCATCATCAACCACCAGAAGAAGCAGTGGCAGACCAAGGGCTGCACCGCCAAAGCCGAGGCCGGAGCGCACAAATCCGGTCCAGACAAATATCAGTGCCGTAGCAACATATTGCCAGCTTTGCAGCTCATCCATGTTAAAACTCAGTTAATCCGAAAAGCTATTGGAGTGGTTCAGTTTGATGCGATGCAAGACGTTTTGAGCGCAGTGTGCTACAAGCACATAAGCGAAAAACAACACCGCAGCGCGCAAACTGAGACACTCCGGCACCTAACTGATCTGTTTAGGAACAGGCAGCGACAGCCCTGTCGAGTTGCGCATCAAAAGCTGTTTAATTGCTCCGGAATTACCCATCAGGCGCATACCCAGTCCCCGCACCTCTTTCAGCCCGGGAATGGTGCCGGTAAAAATCTGATGTAAGCCTTCCATCGACCCCATCACCGAGAGCACATCAGGCATGCGCTGCTTCATGTAACGCTCCAACACATCCATCTCTCCCCAATCCTCATCAAAGCGTTTGGCATCGGAGATCTCCTGCGCCAACACCATCGCATCACGCAGACCCAGATTCACACCAAGACCAGCCAGTGGATGAATACAGTGTGCCGCATCGCCAACCAGTGCCACACGCTCACGCACAAAGTGTTTGGCCAGTCGGCCAATCAGCGGAAATGCTGCCCGCTCACCCACTTCAGTGATGCGACCCAAAACCGGACCGAATGTGAGATTGAGTGCATCAAGGAATGCGGTCTCATCCATAGCCATCAGCCGATCCGCTTCAGAGAGCTCAGCGCTCCAGACAATCGAGCAGAGACCGTCGGTCATCGGCAGCATCGCCAGTGGCCCAGTGGGCAGAAAACGCTGATAGGCAATGCCGTTGTGACCGCGTTCAGGACGCACTGTAGCGACAATACCCTTCTGTTTGTAATCACGTTCCCAGACACCGATCCCAGCCTGCTGACGCACCCATGAACGCCCGCCATCAGCACCGACAACCAACGGCGTGGTCAACAGCCGGCCATCGGCCAGTTTAACTTCGACATGTTCTTCCAGCCATTCAATATTGGCTATCTCAGCCGGAGAACAGAACTCAACATGATCGCTCTCCAGCAGCGCTTTATGCATCGCCCGTTGCGTGGCCGAGTTCTCAATCAGATAACCGAGCACCTCTTCACCAATTTCGCTGCCTTCAAAGCGGATACCGCCCTGCTCCTGGTTATCCCAGATACGCATACTGCGCATCGGCCCTGCATCTTTTTTGAGATAATCCCAAACACCCAAACCCTGCAGAATTTTCACATTGCCCATGACAATGGCAGAGACACGGCAGTCGCGATCCAGTGATTTGAAAACCGGCGGCTCACCGCGTTCAACAATGATAATATGCAGCCCGGAATGACGCAGTGCACAGGCAAGGCCAAGCCCCACCATACCACCACCAACAATAATCAGATCAGCGTGATCGGCATGAATTGATGATGACATTATCTATCTCCCGGTAACTGCATCTGCCCTATGCCTGATGCCTGTCTGAGCAGCAGCGAGGAGAGGCTAGGCGCTGCCGGAAGTTTCTCCAGCCCCAAACCACGCAACCATTTTGCACCTGGAACTTCACTACCAAAAATGTGTGACATCGATTCTGTAAACCCTGCAACAGCCAGCACATCCGCACGCCGTTTCTCGGCATACCCCTGCAGAATAATTGGCTGGCCCGGATCACTATGGGCCAGTTCACCATCCAGCATAGTCACCAGATCCTCAACATCCCTGAAACCGAGATTCATACCCTGCCCTGCTACCGGATGAATGGTGTGGGCCGCATTGCCTACCAGTGCCAAACGCGGATTGACAAACTGTTTGGCGATGGAGAGCTCCAGAGGATAAGTAGCACGTGGTGAGGTAGCTGTTATCGCGCCGATACGATCCATGGTCGTTTGGCCTGCTGCACGCTGAAGTGCCGAGATAAATGCTTCATCACTCATGGCAAGAAGTTGCGATGCCTCTGCCGGAGCCGCAGCCCAGACAATGGAATAACGTCCGTCTGCCAACGGTAAAAACGCCAGCGGGCCGGATTTTCTAAAACATTCATGGGCCGTGTCGTTATGCCCATGCTCACACGTTACCGATGCAACCAGGCCAAAGCGATTATAATCCCAGCCGTTCAGGCCAATGCCTGCCATCTGACGAATCTGGCTATGGGTGCCATCAGCAGCCACCAGCAGCGATGCCTTTAACACGGTTTGTTGGTCTTCAGTTTGTTGGTCACCCATACGCAGCGTAATATCAACATCATTCTGATTGATGGTATAGGCGTTGAGTGTGGCTCCACAAAACAGCTCGACTGATGAATTTTCCAGAAGTTCATAGATCGGCTTGAGTAACAGCCCCATCTCCACGACATAACCGAGTTCCTGCATAGCCGGTGCAAAAGAAGAACCGTCAGCAGCATCAAGATCAACCCGACCACGGTTACCCGGTTCAGTGACAACAATATGCCTGATATTGCCAACGCCCAGTTCAGCTACACCCGGCCAGATGCCCAGAGCGTCCAGATGAGATCTGGAACCATAGTTCAGGGCGATCACCCGTTCCGGGTTTGAAGAGCTAAAGGCTGGTTTGAAGCGTTCGATGATAGCAACACGGTAATTCAACTGATCAAGCTGTAGTGCCAAGGTAGCACCGACAGCACCACCACCGACAATGACAATGTCAAACTGTTGGACTCCACCCATGCCTACTCCCCCGATCCAGATGTATCCGCATTATCCTTGCGGGTTTAAAAAGGATTGCAAGCTGCGAGCAAACCCCTGCTCTGCAGCTTGACACTTTCATAAGAGATGACAATGCTTCGCGCCGTCTCCGACAAGTTCACAATTGCAATGCCTGAGTGGTGGAATTGGTAGACACCCGGGATTCAAAATCCCGTGCCTTCACAGGCGTGCCGGTTCGACTCCGGCCTCAGGTACCAGCAAGCAACTTTAGAATTAATAATTCAAAAGTTGCGCGCTAGTGAAAATAAAAAATGAAGATTAATAATGTTTGAATTCCGCGATAGGAAGCAATGATTCATCATTGCTATCTCGCATTAACAGACATCCCTTATACTTTTATGAGCACGATAGGAAGAAGCGCTGTGCGCTTCTATCTAGCCTTAACTCCAACCTTTTTCTAAAAACACAACATCGTTTTCTCACACCAAATCGAGCCTATGTACCAAACCCACCCACCTTGTCTCCTTTGTGACCTGCCCCACAGATAGAGCGCTCATCTACGCAGAAAGTTGGCCTTGTTAAGTTAGCGAAACAAGGAGACCGATATGCCTACAGCGATGCACATGCACTACCACAACACCCACAAACACGAAGCCCTGGCTTTCATTCCTGAAAAATATCGCGACACAGTGAAAATTGCCCTGCTGGTGCCAACCGGCCTGGCCGCCCTGACTATCTTCCTACTACTTGGTCAGAGCATGTAACCCTCCTCACGCTTTCGAAACAGTGAAAAACTACGTCCATGTAGTCTTTCACTACGCAAAGGCAAAAGCGTGGTTTTTCCTTTGCTCACAAAATCAAGCATTTACCATGCATGATTTTGGCAGGCCATCCGTAGCCTGCACGGATACTCTGAGTTTTCAGAGCATCCTTATTAAACTGGCAAGGCCTGATCTCTCAGCGCCAGCCACAATCCAGCTCCCCGGATGAACCTGACAGGCAGACCAGCTTATCAGGTTCATCCACCCCCCCCTTCTCTGATCCAATTTTTGATCCAATTACTGACACAACGCTTACATCCCCCTCTTCTCCCTTCACCACAACAATCATCAAACCCTCAAAGTGGCAACAATCTTGCGTCTGTTTTTCATCTGAAAAACAGCCTTATCTTGCCTTTCAGAACTTGCTAGCAGAGGAGAAGACTCTTATGCTCTGCTAAACGGTTCTGCCGGCTTAAGCACCTTTGGAGGGATCATGGAAGTATCGGAACTACTTGCCTTTACTGTAAAAAATAACGCTTCGGACCTGCACCTCTCATCCGGCGAACCACCGATGATCCGTATTCATGGCGACATGACACGCATCAAAATGCCACCGGTTGATAAACGTGATGTTCAGGCCATGGTCTATGACATCATGAGTGATGCCCAACGCAAGGCCTTTGAAGAGCATCTTGAGCTCGACTTCTCATTTGCGCTCGGTGATATCGCCCGTTTCCGTGTTAATGTATTTGAGCAGCGGCGTGGCATGGGTGCGGTGTTCCGTGTGATTCCCAGTGAAGTTCTGACCCTTGAGAATCTGAAGTGCCCTGAAGTTTTCAAAGAGATCGCCATGACCCCACGCGGCATCTGCCTGGTCACCGGCCCCACAGGTTCAGGTAAATCCACCACCCTTGCGGCGATGATTGATCACCGCAATGAGAGTGAACGCGGCCATATTCTCACCATCGAAGACCCGATTGAGTTTGTACACAAATCCAAAAACTCACTGATCTCACAACGTGAGCTTGGCCCACATACCCGCTCCTTTGAGAATGCACTACGCAGCGCCCTGCGTGAAGATCCCGATGTGGTGCTGGTTGGTGAGCTTCGTGATCTGGAGACCATTCGCCTTGCCCTCACCGCTGCTGAAACCGGACACATGGTGTTCGGCACCCTGCACACCTCATCAGCACCTAAAACCATCGACCGTATCATTGATGTCTTCCCTGCTGCAGAGAAGGAGATGGTGCGCTCCATGCTTTCTGAATCCATTCGCGCTGTGATCTCACAGACACTGCTTAAAACAGCAGATGGTAATGGTCGTGTCGCAGCCCATGAGATCATGATCGGCACGCCGGCCATCCGCAATCTCATCCGCGAAAACAAAATTCCCCAGATGGTTTCAGTGATGCAGACAGGCCAGCGAGATGGCATGCAGACGCTCGATTCCAATCTGCAGATGCTGGTGAAAAGCAGAAAAATAACCCAGCAGGCAGCGCTTGAAAAAGCCGCCAACAAGAAACTCTTTGGTGGTGGAGCCGTTTAGTTTTGACCTCCCTGCCAGCAAGTTTAAACACTATTGAATATACAGATAATGGAGCCGATTCATGAACGCACCTGAAGCACAACTATCGATCAAGCAGTTACTGATGGTGATGGAAAAGCGTGACGCCTCCGATCTCTACCTGACCGCAGGCATGCCCCCCTCCTACCGCATCAATGGCGTGGTTTATCCGATGAAACAGCCACCGCTGACTGCTCTGCAGTGTGAACGGTTGGCCACCTCCTCGATGAGTGAACGTCAGCGTGCCGCATTTGCCGCCGAGTATGAGATGAATCTGGCCCTCGCTTTCCCTGATATCGGTCGCTTTCGCGTCAACATCTTCCGCCAGCGTGGCCATGTCGGCATGGTGATCCGCAAGATTAAAACAGTAGTGCCCACCATCGATCAATTGGGACTGCCAGAAGTATTTAAAGATATCTCCATGTCGCCACGTGGACTTGTACTGATGGTCGGTGCCACTGGCTCGGGTAAATCGACCTCACTCGCCGCCATGATCGACTGGCGCAACAGCAATCAGGCCGGTCACATTATCTCCATTGAAGATCCGATCGAGTTTGTGCATGAGCATAAAAAGTGTGTCATCACCCAGCGCGAGGTCGGCACCGACACGCTGGAGTATCAAAAAGCGCTGAAAAACACACTCAGACAGGCTCCTGATGTGATCCTGATCGGTGAGATTCGTGATCGTGAAACCATGGAGCATGCACTCGAATTCTCTGAGACCGGCCACCTCTGCATGGCCACGCTGCACGCCAATAATGCCAACCAGGCGCTGGAGCGCATCATCAACTTCTTCCCTGAAGAGCTGCATCCTCAGGTCTGCCTGAATCTTGCCCTGAACCTGAAATCGATTCTCTCCCAGCGACTGGTCAAAACACCGGATGATAAACGTCTGCCTGCCATTGAGATCCTCATCAATACGCCTCGCATCTCTGATCTGATTGGTAAATGGGAGATTTCAGAGATCAAAGAGTCGATGGCTGGCGGTAAAAACTACGGCATGCAGACCTTTGATCAGCATCTACTGCAGCTCTGGATGGAGGGTTTCATCACCGAAGATGAAGCGCTGCGTCAGGCTGATTCGGTGAATAACCTGCGTCTGCAGATCAAGATGGTGGATCTGGAGGATCAGGGTGGTGGTGCAGCAGACTTGATCGAGAATTCAGGAAGCTCAGGCGAACTAAGTATCTAATGGAGAGCAGACAACTGATTGATGATCTGCTGCTCATCGCCAACAAGAATGGTGCATCAGATCTGATCGTTCGCACCAATGACCGTGTGCGCATGCGCATTGCAGGTGAGCTTGTCACCATCCCGGAAGAGAAGGTTCCAGAGGCCCCTCGCGAACAGGTCATTGCCATGATCGAACATCTCACCCGCTTTCTGCCCAAGCGCCCTGACATTGAAACCCTGAACAGTCTCGACTTCCACTACAGCCTTAAAGATGCCTCGCATTTCCGCATGCATGTGCTGCGCACCAATAATAATTTCGGCATCGTTGCACGCCTTATTCCACAGCAGATTCCAGGCTTTGATGAGCTGCGCCTACCGCCGGTGATCGAAGAGATCACCCACTACCGTAACGGGCTTATCCTGATGGCTGGTGCCACGGGATCGGGTAAAAGCACATCCCTTGCCGCCATGCTCAATCATATGATCCAGCAGCGCCCGGTACATGCAGTCACCCTTGAGGACCCCATCGAATTCCGCTACAGCACCCGCTTTAAGGGTACCGTCAGCCAGCGCGAGATCGGCATGGATGTAGATAGCTATAAACAGGGACTGGTTGATGCCATGCGCGAAACGCCAAATATTATCGTGGCCGGTGAAGTGCGTGGCCGTGATGAGGTTCAGTTGGCACTGCAGGCAAGTGAAACCGGGCATCTGGTGATGGCCACCGTTCACGCCACCACTGCCATCGGCACCATGCAGCGGGTGATGGCATCATTTGGCAGTGAAGAGCAGGTCGGCATTCGCGAACGTCTGGCTGAAAATCTGCGCGCTATCATCGTGCAGAAGCTGCTACCCACCCGAGATGGCAAAGGACGTGTCGTCGCACTGGAGATCATGGTCAAGAATTCAGTGATCAAACATTTCATGCTCGACCCGGATCACTGGAGTGAGATTCCTCGTGCTATGGAAGAGGGGCACTCACTTTATGGCAGCCAGAGCTTTGATCAACACCTGCAACAGCTGGTTGAGGATGATCTCGTCAACTATGATGAGGCAGTGTTAAATGCTGTATTTCATGAGGATTTTGCAATTCGACTTGGGCGCAATTAGAGCGAATAAACCACGCTCCGCTTCATTCACTTCAGATGCTTAATGGCTGCTCTGATCAGGGCTGTGTCACTGTGAAGCCCCTCTCTTCCCGGCTGATCATCGCTTAGGTAGAGCGGCTCTCCCATCACAACCTTTGCCCGACTACGACGATAAAATGATGGCCCCAGATGGATATGATCAAAGGGCCAGACACCCGATACTCTGAAAGGAACAATGGGAGCACCACTGGCACGGGCGATCAAAGCTGCACCCGGCAGAATTTTGTGCAATGGAATGGGTGGATTAGCCGCCCCTTCCGGAAACAGGCAGAGCACGTTGCCCGTTTTGAGCACTGCAACAGCCTCTTTAATGGCGTGGCGATTGGCACCACCGGGAGAGACAGGGATGGCACCGACCATATCAAAACCCCAGCGCAACCATGACATCTTGATGTAATATTCACGCGCCATCAGAAAGGCAATGGGACGATTAACCGATGCCTGAATCAACAGCGGATCCAGACCGCAGATATGGTTACTGACCAGAATCACCGGGCCATCGGGAAGTTTGTACTCAACGCTGGTTAGCCTGTGCCAGCCACGGCAAAAGAGGCGATTCAGCAGTCGCAGAAAACGATTCGGACCACGCTGATTGTCTACCTTTAGAGCCATTGCCAATATTCCATCAGCTCAATCTACACAATCCTAGACTCTCGGGTAGAGCTCCCCATCATCAGGTAACTGCTGTCTGAAAACTTTAACCCACGTCAATGCCTGCAGCCTCAAGCTCCGGCTTAATCAGTTCAAGGGTAAAAGAAACATGCTTTTTCACCGCCTCCTGAAACAGAAACCACTGCGTCTGCTCTTTTGGCACTTTCCAGAAATAGGAGCTGGATTCGTGGCGAACCGCCTGATGCCACCACTTGTCGGGATCAAATTCTTCAAGGAATCTGATCTTCTGTTTATAACGGCCATAACGATTAAATCGATTCAGCTCCATCGAACTTGCCTTGGATGAGTAGCCCAGCAGGTCAGCCAGTTCACCCTCCATCTGCGCAACCGTGCAGCGGGCGGCGATTTTCCGATGCTCATTAAACTGTAGATACTTGCCAAACAGGGCCATACCCGCCTCTATAAATCGCTCTCGGTTATCAATCAGCGGATTAATCAGTCGCTCATCCTCCCATATCAGACAGGGTATATCGGGCGAATAACCGGCATCGGCATGACCGATATTGGGTTTGGGATCACGGCCGATCTGATTGAAATCGTCTTCGATCCCGATGAAATTTTGATGCGCCCAGGTGTCAACATAGGCATGTGTTGCGATGCCAATGGTGTGAAGCAATTGTTTATCATCACTGCCAGTGATCTCGCCGCTCAACGCTGCATCGATCATGATATTGGCCTTGGCACTGTTGGGTGTGGTATTCAGTGGGTGAGTCTTGCCATCACAACGTTTGGCAGAATCAGCATGCGGATCACCCGGCACAAAGTGGAAAAGCGGATAGATATGAATGCGTTCCGACCTTGGTTTTTTAATATCCATCGTCTGGCTGATTTCATTACAGTAACCATCACTATCACCCCACTTCTTTTTGATCTCATAGGCTTGGCAGTTGTAATCGACATAGTCCGATGCATAAGCGATGGTAGCTGCTTCGCTCTCCGTGAAACCGGCTCTCTCAGCCAGAAAACCGGTGATATAGTAGTGAAACTCACTGTCCATCTCTTCTCCCCCTAAACATGATCTACTACTTGTATAGACCATGTTTATAGATACGTCTAATGCATCGGGAGACGTTAAAATAAAATGGCCAGCCCCAAGGGGGCTGGCCATGCAATGTTTTTTCTTCTTTTTAACTCTGCTCTTATTCGCTGTCAGGCCTGAGAATGACACATGAGAGAGGCGGCAGTGTCACCGTGATGGAGTGCGGTTGATTCATCCAGCTATGGTCATCAGCGACTACACCACCGGCATTACCGATGTTACCACCACCATAGAGGCTCGAATCGGTATTGAGAATTTCGCTGTAATGGCCCGGTTTAGGGACACCCAGACGATAACCATGGCGTGGAACCGGGGTAAGATTGAGAATAACCACGACGATACCGCCATTCTTATCGCGGCGAAGATAACTGAGCGTGGAGTTTTCAGCATCGTTGCAGTCAACCCACTGGAAGCCTCCATCGGCAAAATCAACCTCATGCAGTGCCGGCACATCTTTATAAAGATGGTTCATGTCTCGCTGCATCAGTTGCAGGCCACGGTGTGGCATGAAATTAGCCTGATCCCACGATAGCGAGCTATCGAAATCCCACTCTGGCCACTGCCCGAACTCCAGCCCCATAAACTGCAGCTTCTTGCCCGGATGGGTATACATATAACCCGATAGCAGGCGCAGGTTGGCAAATTTCTGCCAGTCATCACCCGGCATTTTCTGCGGCATTGAACCCTTGCCGTGCACCACTTCATCGTGTGAGAAGGGTAGAATAAAGTTCTCGGTAAATGCGTAAACCATTGAGAAGGTCAGCGCATGATGGTCGTAGGAGCGATAGACCGGATCGGTCTCATAGTAGGAGAGCGTGTCATTCATCCAGCCCATATTCCATTTCATGGTAAAGCCCAAACCACCCAGATAGGTAGGACGGCTCACCATCGGCCATGAAGTTGACTCCTCAGCCATGGTCACTGCACCGGGGAAACGCTCGTGTACAAGGTGGTTAAACTGTTTGAGGAACTCAACCGCCTCAAGATTCTCGCGGCCGCCATATTTATTAGGTACCCACTCCCCCTCTTCACGGGAGTAATCGAGATAGAGCATCGATGCCACAGCATCCACGCGCAGACCATCGATATGAAACTCATCAAGCCAGAACAGGGCCGAAGCGATAAGGAAGTTACGCACCTCATTACGGCCGAAGTTGAAGATATAGGTACCCCAATCCTTGTGTTCACCGAGCCTTGGGTCTTCATGTTCATAGAGTGGTGTACCATCAAAACGGGCCAGACCGAATGCATCTTTAGGGAAATGGGCAGGAACCCAATCGAGGAACACGCCAAGGCCATGCTGATGACAGTAGTCAACCATATAGCGGAAATCATCAGGCGAGCCGAAACGGCTGGTCGGTGCAAAATAACCGACGGTCTGATAACCCCAGGAACCATCAAACGGGTGCTCGGTAATCGGCATCAGTTCAATATGGGTGTAACCCATCCACTGACAGTACTCCACCAGCTGATGTGCCATATCACGATAGTTGAGGTATTCACCACTCGCCCTGCGCCATGAACCCGGATGCACCTCATAGATATTCATCGGTTTGTCAGCAGCCTGAGTTACAGCCCTGTTCTTCACCCACTCGTCATCACCCCAATGGTAGGCCTTGGGATAGTGAACCACGCTGGCGGTATTGGGACGCAACTCCATCTGCTGCGCATAGGGATCGGCTTTCTCGAAGACATCACCATTTTTGGCTCTGATCTCGAATTTATAGACCTCGCCTTCGCGCAGGCCGGGAATAAATATCTCCCAGATGCCGGAAGAGCCAAGCATACGCATCTGGTGCTCGCGCCCGTTCCAGTGATTGAAGTTACCGACCACGCTGACGCGATCCGCTGATGGCGCCCAGACGGCAAAACCGACACCCCAGACACCCTCATGCTCACGTACATGTGCACCCATCAGTTTATACTTTTCGAAATGGTTGCCCTCACCGATCAGATGCAGATCCATCTCACCCAGAATCGGCGAAAAGCGATAGACATCCTGCTCATCCCAGGTGTGCCCCTCTCCATTCTCAATGCGCAGTTTGTAGGCGGAGTCAAAATCACCATCCGGCCAGTGGTATTCGAAAACATCAGTTCCTTCGATACGCGACATAGCAACCGCACCATCACCCTCAGGAAGAAGCCACATCTTCTCTGCCTGCGGTTTATTGGCGCGAATGACTATTCCACCTTCGGAATGGTAGTGACGCCCCAACCATGCAAACGGATCGTGACTGCGCGCCTCTACAACAGCCCAGGCTTCAGGTGACAGAATCGGCTTCTTCATAAGTTTCCTCTACTCCGGTTTAATCCGTTCAAAAAATCCGTTCGAATGAACGATCGGATCAGGTAATAACAGTGGGTTTCTCGCGTCCGGTCAACGCTTTCAGACCGGAGATTTCATCGGCGGCAACAATCATATCTGCCAGTGCATCCTGAGCATCCAACCCCTGCTTCTCTGCATCCGCCTCATAAGACTCAAGATAGAGACGAACCGTTGCACCGCTGGTGCCCGTGCCTGAGAGGCGGAAAATCAGACGCGAACCATCTTTAAAGAGCACCCGCACGCCCTGATTTTCGCTGATGCTGCCATCAACAGGATCAGTGTAGGCGAAATCATCACAGTTGCCTACCACACGGCCTGCCAGGGTTTGACCCGGCAGGGTTGAAAATTTGTCGCGCACATTCTGCAGCACCTGTTCAGCGGCAGCAGAATCCACACCCTCATAATCGTGACGTGAATAGTAGTTGCGGCCAAATTTCTGCCAGTGATCCACGACAATCGCCTCAACCGACTCCTGACGGGCTGCCAGCACATTCAGCCAGAAGAGTACCGCCCAGAGACCATCCTTTTCACGCACATGATCAGAACCTGTACCAAATGACTCTTCACCGCACAGGGTTACCCTGCCCGCATCCATCAGGTTACCGAAAAACTTCCAGCCCGTTGGCGTTTCATAACAGGCCAGTCCCAGCGCCTGAGCGACACGATCCGCCGCACCCGATGTAGGCATGGAACGGGCCACACCGGCAATGCCGCCTTTGTAACCCGGCACCAGATGCGCATTGGCAGCAAGGATAGCCAGCGAGTCACTTGGTGTGACAAAGAAATGGTTACCCAGCACCATATTGCGGTCGCCATCTCCATCGGAGGCTGCCCCGAAATCAGGAGCATCTTCGCCATAAAGAATATCAACCAGTTCATGGGCATAGGTGAGATTAGGATCGGGATGACCGCCACCAAAATCCTCTTTCGGTACGCCATTAATCACTGTGCCTGCCGGTGCTTCAAGCATGCCTTCAATAATGGTCATGGCATAAGGGCCTGTAACTGCATGCATGGCATCAAAAGAGATCGAGAAATCATCAGCCAGCAGCGCTTTGATGGCATCAAAATCAAACAGTGACTGCATCAGTTCGGCATAATCGGCAACCGCATCGATCACCTCGATCTGCATGCCTGCCAGCTCATAGTTGCCCAGTTGTGAAAGATCAAAATCGTCGTGTTCGACAATCTGATACCACTCGATCTTCTCAGTCTGCTCAAACATTGCTTCAGTCACACCTTCAGGTGCAGGGCCGCCGTTACCCATATTATATTTAATACCGAAATCCTCATCAGGACCGGCCGGATTATGGCTGGCGGAGAGGATCAGACCGCCATAGGCGTTGTATTTACGGATGATATTTGAGGCCGCAGGGGTGGAGAGGATACCATTCTGGCCAACCAGCACCCGGCTGAAACCGTTGGCTGCGGCCATCTTCAGGATAATCTGGATCGCCTGCAGGTTGTAAAAGCGGCCATCGCCACCCACCACCAGTGTCTCCCCCTGAAAGTCACCGATGCTGTCGAATACCGACTGCACAAAGTTCTCCAGATAGTGCGGCTGCTGGAAAACCTTTACCTTCTTGCGAAGTCCTGATGTGCCCGGACGCTGCCCCTCAAAAGGCTCAGTCGCAATCGTGTGGATTTTCATAAATGACCCCCTGCCAGATTTCGCTAAGACTAGCCGAGATGGAGCGATAATGACATCACTCTATGCATGCAAGAAGCGCAAACTCATGCTATACTTTAGCCCATTAACCGAATGGGGGGATGTATTCATGAGTTCGACTCAGGTGGAGCGTAACATCAGTAAACTTACATCCAATACAGTTGCACTGGTATTGGCTGGCGGTAAGGGATCACGATTAAAAGATTTGACACAGTGGCGAACCAAGCCCGCTGTGCCGTTTGGAGGCAAGTTCCGCATTATCGATTTCCCGATGTCGAACTGCATCAACTCCGGCATACGCCGTATCTCAGTCTTAACCCAATATAAATCTCACTCACTACAGCGCCACCTGCAACGGGGCTGGTCATTCCTCTCCGGTCAGTTCGGTGAGTTTATGGAAGTGCTCTCTGCTCAGCAGCGTACCGGTGAAGGCTGGTATGAAGGCACTGCCGATGCGATCTATCAGAATCTGGACATTATTCGCCACTACGATCCGGAATATGTACTGATTCTTGCCGGCGATCATATCTACAAGATGGATTACGGTAAAATGATTGCAGCCCATGCGGCAACCGGCGCAGATATTACTGTTGGCTGTATTCCTGTGCCGCTGAAAGAGGCGTCCGAATTCGGCGTCATGGACGTCGACGGCGAGCATCGCGTCACTGAGTTTGCCGAAAAACCGGCCAACCCGAAACCGATGGCCGACAAACCTGATAAGGCACTGGCATCAATGGGCATCTACGTATTCTCAGCCGACTTCCTGCGTCAGCGTCTGCTGGATGATGCACAACTTGACTCTTCCAGCCACGATTTCGGCAAGGATATCATCCCGCAAGCCATTAAGGACGCCAATGTGTTCGCCTTCCGATTCATGAATGCCAACACCGGCGCACCACAGTACTGGCGTGACGTGGGTACACTCGATGCATACTGGGAAGCCAACATGGATCTGGTTACCGTACAGCCTGAACTGGATATGTATGATAAGAACTGGCCGATCTGGACACAGCAGGAGCAGCTGCCACCCGCCAAGTTCTTCTTCGATGAGGATTCTCGCCGTGGCTATGCAGTGGATTCACTCGTTTCCGGAGGCTGCCTGATTACAGGTTCTGCCGTACGCCGTTCAGTGCTCTTCTCCAATGTACGTGTTCACTCCTACTCAGAGGTTGAGGATTCAGTTATTTTGCCGGATGTTGAGATCCGTCGTAACTGTAAAATCAGAAAGTGCATTATCGATAAAGGAACCGTGATCCCAGAAGGCATGGAGATCGGTTTTGACAGCAAAAAAGATGCGGAACTATTTGAAGTATCTGATGGTGGCGTAGTCCTTGTTACACCGGACATGCTAGGCCAAGGGCTTCATCAACTGTAGTATCCCCCGCTTAACACTATAGAAACCACTCAGGGCTGACTGATGTCAGCCTTGAGTCAGCTATACATGGACGTATGGCATCGGATCGATTTTCCCGAATGATAGATGGGAAGCAATCTGAATCTGGCAGCCTGCAATGAAGCAGGGGCAGCCACCACTATCCAGGAGGTATCCCATGAGTAAACCGTTATCGGTCATCTTTTACTGGCACATGCACCAGCCATTTTATTGCGAGGCTGATACAGGCAATTATCATCTGCCATGGGTCTACCTGCATGCCATGAAAGACTACACAGACATGGCTGAGATTCTCTCGCAGCTGCCCAGAGCCAAGGCGGTTATCAACTATGTACCATCACTAACTGCCCAGATTGAAGATTACGCTGCACATCTGCGCGAATTCCTCAATGGCGACGCCAAAAGCCTGAATGATCCACTGCTTGCCGCGCTGGCCCACAAATCGGGAGAATACAGTGAGGCTGAACGCAGTTTCCTGCTTGAAGCCTGCTTCCGTCTGAACCATGAACGTAACATGCATCGCTACCCTGACTACTCTCGTCTCTGGAATATGGCAGAGCATGCGAAAAACAGTGAAGGGTTGAACTATCTTGGTGACAGCTTCTTCTCTGATCTGGTGACCTGGTATCATCTGGCATGGCTGGGTGAAACCGTTCGCAGTCGCAATTTTGTGGCCCGTCGTCTAATCGAAAAAGCACGTGATTTCTCCTATCAGGATCGCCGTGACCTGCTCTCTCTGATCACCACACTGCTCTCTGATATTCCAGCCACCCACCGTCGACTGGTTGAAGCGGGTAAAATTGAGCTGACCACAACCCCTTACGCCCATCCCATCATGCCATTGATGTTGGATTTCAACACAGCACGGGAAACGGTTGAAGATGCATTGATTCCCAATGAACCCTATCCGGGTGGCCGTGAGCGGGCACTTGATCATATTGCTCTGGCCCGCAGCAGCCATGAGAAACTGTTTGGTCATATACCAGCCGGCTGTTGGCCAGCTGAGGGCGCCGTCTCTGAAGCGTCATTGAAACTACTCGGCGCATCAGGTTTCCAGTGGTGCGCAACCGGTGAATCGGTATTGCACCACTCTCTGAAATATAATCTGCGTGAGCAGCAGGGTAATCGCGACCTCTACCATCCATGGCTGATTGGTGAGAAGGATGAGCAGATCACCTGCTTCTTCCGTGATGACCGCCTCTCCGACCTGCTCGGCTTCGAATATTCACGCTGGAACATGCAGGATGCGATCAACAACTTCATGCATGAACTGGCCAATATCCGCCATCGCACCAAGGGTATGGAGGCACCTGTTGTCTCTATCATTATGGATGGTGAAAATGCATGGGAGCACTACCATGAAAATGCGCTTCCATTCCTGACCAATCTCTACCAGACGATTATTGAGCATGATGAGTATGAACTAACCACCTTCAGCGACTATCTGGAGAACAACAAAGCCACAGAAAAACTGGAGCACCTGGTCTCCGGCTCATGGGTCTACGGCAATCTCTCCACATGGATTGGCGACAATGCCAAAACACGCGGTTGGGAACTTCTGATTGAAGCTAAAAAGGCTTATGACATCCATATCGATCAGCTTAGCCCTGAACAACAGGAGGCTGCCAATGAGCAGCTGCGCATCTGTGAAGGATCAGACTGGTGCTGGTGGTTCGGCGACTATAATCCGGGTTCGGTGGTACGTGATTTCGATCAGCTCTATCGCCGTCATCTCAAAAAACTACATCAACTGCTCGGCTCACCTGTTCCACCATCACTTAGCGAGAATATCTCCCGGGGTGGCGGTGAAGCTGAAGGCGGTGGCACTATGCGCAGAGGCGGAGCTGATTCGTAAGCCTGCACTCTGCTAAACCGGGTCGTTAATAGCTGAAACCGTTAATAGCTAAAACCTAATAAGGAATAACTTTCATGAACTCATGGATTGATCGTCGAAGGTCGGCGGTTCTACTACATATCACCTCCCTGCCCGGCCCCTTTCATAAAGGTGTGCTCGGCCCTGAGGCTAAAACGTTTATTGATCGTATCGATGAGGCGGGATTCACTGTCTGGCAGTTTCTGCCACTTGGCCCCACGCATGGTCACGGCTCCCCTTATGAGTCCCTCTCCTCTTTTGCCGGCAATCCGGACTTCATCGACCTGCGCGAATGCATTCAACGCGGCTGGCTTGACGAGTGCTCCATACAGCGCTGTGACACGGCTGAACTGCATGCTGCAATCCGCGAGATGGCAGCACCTGTGTTCTGGCAGCAGGTTGCAAAGGATGCGAAGCTGGCAAATGATCTGGAGAAGTTCCGCAAGGCGCACAGCTACTGGCTGGAGGATTTCGCACTCTTCTCAGCACTGAAATCACTCTATACGGATCGTGCATGGTGGCAGTGGCCTAACGATTTGCGTGATCGCAATCCCGATGCGATTGAGCGAGCAAGAGATGAGCATCGTGATCTGATTGAACAGGTGATCTTCGAGCAGTACCTGTTTGACTGTCAATGGCATGAGCTTAAAGCCTATGCTGAATCAAAAGAGATTCAGCTTTTCGGCGACCTGCCGATCTATGTTGCCCATGACTCTGCCGATGTCTGGGCGAGTCGAGAAAACTTCACCGTCAACAGTAAAGGGCTCTGCACTGAAGTCGCAGGTGTGCCACCGGATTACTTCTCTGCTACCGGTCAGCGTTGGGGAAACCCGCTCTACTGTTGGGAACCAAGAGAGAAAGAGGGTTTCAGCTGGTGGACAGAACGGGTTCGTCAGCAGCTTGAGCGCATGCATATGATGCGCATCGACCACTTTCGTGCCCTTGAATCCTTCTGGGTGATTCCGGCCGAGAGTGAAGATGGCATTATCGGTGAGTGGCGCCAGGCACCGGGTGATGCGCTGCTGCAAACGCTGCAGAATAAGCTGGGTAAACTGCCACTGATTGCAGAGGATCTCGGTATTATCACCGATGAGGTCACAGCACTGCGCCAGAAATTTGGCCTGCCGGGCATGAAAATTCTGCAGTTCGCATTTGGCGGCGATGATGACAACCCCTATCTGCCAAAAAACCATGAAATCAACAGCGTGGTCTATACCGGCACCCATGATAACGACACCACCATGGGCTGGTTTACAGGCACCGATAAAGAGACACGCAAACGGGTCCTTGCAGAGCTGGGCGATGCCAAAGCAGAAGATATGCCTTGGGCACTGATTGAGTGTGCACTTGCTTCGGTGGCAAAACTAGCGGTGATTCCGATGCAGGATCTGCTGGAGCTTGGCACTGAAGCCAAGTTCAATACGCCGGGCACACTGGATAACAACTGGTCATGGCGCTTGCAGGAGATACCTGAAGCTGGCTGCTGCACCTGGAAGATGAGCCGTCAGCTTAACAGGCTCTATAAACGCATCTAAAGCAATGAACAGCAGCGTCAGACACTTTTTCCCGCACGCAGTTGCTGCTGTTTTCTGCATATTCTTTCTAGCCCTGGCTATAGAGCCGGTCTCCCGCGATGTCTGGATTGCTGAAGTGATTCCTGTTGTGCTTATCTTCGTCTCTCTGGTAGCTACATTCCGCTGGTTCCGCTTCAGTAATATCGCCTACGCCCTGATGGCCTTCTGGCTCTTCTGGCACACCATTGGTGGCCATTACACCTTTGCCCATGTGCCATTTGAGTGGTTGTCACAAATATCCAGTGATGGTCGCAACCATTTTGACCGCATCGGCCACTTCTCCATCGGCTTTTACGCTTTTGCCATGGCTGAATGGCTGCTGCGTAACAGATGTTGCAGCCTGAAGCTGGCCATGGTTTTCAGTATCTTTTTTGTTATGAGCATTGCTGCCGGTTATGAGATTATCGAATGGTGGTATGCTGTGGCTAAGGGTGGTGATGCCGGTCTTGAGTTTCTCGGCTCTCAGGGGGATATCTGGGATGCACAGAAGGATATGCTGGCTGATACACTGGGTGCGATATTCTCACTGCTTATCTACCATATCACACGCCCTGATCTACACCAGAACAGGTAATCCGGAAGCGATCTTCCCCCTATCTTTTTTTCGTGACACAGATCAACTCTTTCAAGGTATAACGCCCATAATGTTCGCTCATGCGAACTCTACCGATAACCCTATCCCGCCTTTTTATAGTGCTCACCTCACTAACACTGATCTCCTGTGCTCAGGGTCAGCAGCTCAGCCTGAACTCGGAGTGGCCATCCTTCTCCAGCCTCTGGAGCAGTGACAAAGAGGTTGATCAACTGCAGCAGGATGAACTTAAAAGCCTTATCGATGCGGATATCAAACGCCGACAGAGTAACCCTTTTCTGGCGGGCCTGAGCGAACAGGATATCGAAAAGATCAAAAAAGAAGCATGGCGTGAATATGGCCGTTTCTGGCGCGGTGTTGCCACCCGCTCCCGTTATGTGCGTCAGCCGATGTTAGAAACGCTGGATAAGGTTGGAGCGCCACGTGCCCTGCAGATGGTGCCGGTGGTAGAATCGAGCTACAACCCCTATGTCATCTCCTCAGTTGGTGCCACGGGCCTCTGGCAACTAATGCCGGAAACTGCAAATGATATGCGCGTTAAAAGTGACCGTTATTTTGATGGCCGTCGTGATATCCGCAGCAGCACCAAGGGCGCAGCCCGCTACCTGACCAAGCAGTATCGCCGCTTTGGTAACTGGCCGATGGCCTTTGCCGCCTATCACCTCGGCCCCACTGCCGTACAGCGTCGTCTGGATCGTCGTCACTGGCAGCCTGAAGATGGACTCAAGAGAATGCCTCTGCCACCTATCACCAAAACCTATATCCGCCATATCATTGGTCTGATTGCGCTGCATGAGGAGGGAACCATCCACTTTCCTGAACCATTCAGGACCAAAACCATCACCCTGCAGACCCCTGTTGATCTTGCTCACCTGCATGAACTGGCAGAGCTGCCCAAAGATCAGATTTTCCGTTTCAATCCCAAACTTAAACTCAAACAGTATTATGATGGTAAGCCACAGACCCTGCAGTTGCGTATCTCCGAGGTACGTCTGAAGCTACTCAAGCAGCAGATCCCGTCTGAGCCGAACAACTACATGACGATTAAAGTGGCTAAGGGTGAAAGCCTGGCGAGCATCAGCCGGCGTTTTAACACCTCCACCTATGCACTGCGCAAAGATAATCCGGGTATCTCCAATCGCCTGACAGCCGGTTCACGTCTGCGTATTCCAGTCAAACTGATGAAGCGGATCAATGCCGGACACAATCCACTGGTGAAGCGTGAATCTAAATCAGCACTTGAAGTGGCTCTGAATTAACGTTTAAGACATGTAAGGCATGACCGCGGCATCCCAGACGTTGTCGCCGACCAGGTTTCTATCTTCGCTTACTCACCCGGGGCGCCTGATTTCAGATATGCGGTCGTAATGTGAATTTTGCCGTGCAGCGTTTTGTGCACCGGACAGTGATCGGCTATCTCCAGCAATCGTTTTCGCTGTGATTCATCCAGATCCCCGACCACCTCGATCAACCGCTGAATATGATCAATCTTATGCGTTGAATCAGGACAATCTTCACAATCCTTGGCATGCACCTTCTCATGATTGAGATAGACGTTGATCTCCTGCACATCCCAACCCTTGCGATTGGCATACATGCGCAGGGTGATGCTTGTACAGGCCCCCAGACCCGATACAAGCAGGCCGTAAGGGGTGGGGCCCCGATCCGTGCCTCCAAGGCGCACAGGTTCATCGGCCAGCAAGCCATGGCCCCCGGATTTAATTTCGGTGTAGTAACTCGAGCCTGTTCGCACCCGCACCTCATGTGCACCCGAATCCCAATCTACCTCACGCACTGGCACATATTTATCTGCCCAGGTGGCAATCATGGTTCCCACATAACGGGCATCAGACTCCTGACTTAAAAGGTGATCAGCCCGATCCAGGGTAACAAAACTTTTGGGATGGCGGGCCGATTCATAGATGCGCTGGGCATGTTTGATATCAACGATCTCATCAACAGGTGAATGAAAGATCAGCAGTGCCCGCTTCAGATCACCAATGGCAGCACAGGTCTGCGCCTCCCGCACATCATCCAGAAACTGTTTCTTCAGCGTGAAGTTACGCCCGCCAATCGATAACTCCATCTCACCTTTGGACTCCAGTTCCGCTTCATGTCCGGCAAAGATATGGGCGATATGGGAAGGGTCACATGGAGCCCCGATGGTGGAGACCGCTTTGGCAGATGGAATATCTCGGGCTGCCACAAACATCGCTGCACCACCAAGCGAATGGCCAATAAGAATTTTCGGAGCCTGATATTCAGTTTCAAGAAAACGTGCCGCAGCGACAATATCGCTGACATTGGATGAGAAGTTGGTATCGGCAAAATCGCCTTCACTCTCGGCAAGTCCCGTAAAATCAAAACGTAATACCGCAATGCCTTTGGCTGCCAGTGCCCGATTGATATGGGTGGTCGCTTTCAGATGCTTGGTAAGTGTGAAGCCATGCGCAAACAGCGCATAGGCGCGCGGTTTGCCATCAATAGGCAGATCCAGATAAGCCGCAAGTTTCAATCCATCCGCATTATCAAAAAAGACCTTCTTAGATCGCATCCACAGCCTCCACGCTTTAGTTTGATGACCTTACTGTAGTCCATACAGATCGAATTTTCTTAGCGAACTTAGAAATCACCCGCTAATCCATTGCATATGCGTTAGCTTTCGAGCTGCTCTCTGATCAACTGACTGAGCTTCACGACAGAGAATGGTTTGGCAATTACGATTTCATTCTCCATCTCAACCTGACTGCTCTTATCATAACCTGTAGCAAAGATGATTTTCACCTGAGGCTCAATCTGACGAATCTTTCCAGCAGCTTCATAGCCGCCCATCTCCGGCATCACCAGATCAAAAATGCACAGATCAATCGCATTGCGATGCTGCTCAAACATCTCACATGCCTGCTCTCCATTGAGCCCCGTTAGCACATTATAACCCAGTGACTCCAGCACCTCTCTGCCTGTCTCAATGATATTCATTTCATCATCTACCAACAGAATCGTTTCACCGGAGCCGTTACATACCCCATCTTCTACGCTGATTGAATCATGCTCCGGAAGTATCTCAGTCAGAGGTAGATAAACATGGAAGGTCGAACCTTTGCCAACATGGCTCTCTACCTCCACAAATCCCTTATGGGTCTTAATTGCGCCAAACACCATCGCCAGGCCAAGCCCGGTTCCCTTACCCTGAGGTTTGGTGGTAAAGAAGGGTTCAAACAGGTGTGCAAGCTGGTCATCAGGTATACCAGAGCCGTTATCTTTAACAGTGATATGCGCATAAGCGCAGCGGTTAAAATAGTCGTGTTTCTCCAGAAAGAGATCATCGGGCTCAAAGCGTTCGAGTTTTACAGTGATTGATGGATCACCAATCCCCTCAACAGCATCGCGGGCATTGTTCACCAGATTCATCAGCACCTGATGCAGCTGCGTCGCATCACCATTGATCATCAAAACATCCGAACCGATCTGCTGATCCATTCTGATATTCTCAGGCAGTGACGTACGTAAAAACTTCAGTGTCTCCTTGATAAAGGGTGTAAATGGCAAAGGTTTAATATCTACCAGATCTTTACGGGCGAAAGTGAGCAGTTGCCTGATCAGATCTGCTGCCCGGAAAGAGAGTAACTCAACAGAATCGAGATTATGCAGCACCTCTGGCTGGGTCTGCACACGCTGTTTGGCAAGATAGAGATTGCCGGTGATGCCTGCCAGAATATTGTTGAAGTCGTGCGCGATGCCCCCCACCAGTGTACCGATTGCCTCCATCTTCTGGGCCTGGTGAAACTGCTCTTCAAGACGCTTATGTTCAGTAACATCCTGGGATATTGCCGCCATATGGACGGGATCCCCTTCGCTATCACGGATCAGTTTGCCCTCGCAGCGCAGATACCGGGTATCGCCATCGGGCCTGATAATGCGAAATTCGCACGGCTCAACCTCATTGCCTGCAATGCAGTTCTCGATCCATGCCTGCCTGCTTGCAAGGTCATCCTGATGAACCAGGCTGTTAATCGCGCCTATAGTCGGCGTGAATGTGGCCGGCGAAACTCCGTAAATGAGGTACAGTTCTTCCGACCAGCTAATCCGTCCCTCCATATCATAAATCCAGCTACCGATATGGGCTGTGGCCTGAGCTTGTTTCAAGCTCTGTTCACTTTGGCGCAACGCCTCCTCAGCTTTTTTTCGCTCCGTGATATCAACAAAAACACCCTGAACCAACTTTTTTCCTTCCAGTTCGAACATATTAGCTTTTATTTCAACCTTCCTGATCTCTCCAGATGCCTTCAGTACCTCAGCCTCCAGAACGTTACCTGCCATTGCACTCCTGTGTTTTTTGAATGTTGTGCTGAACTCCTCTTCCCTCTCATGAGGTGGATGCAACTCTCTTTGATGCATGCCGATAAGCTCAGATTTGGATCTTCCGAAAAGGGCCTCAGCGGCCGGATTACAGTCGATAATGGTGCCCTCTTCAGCAGCAACAATAATCGCATTTTCTGATCCTTCGAACAGCAGACGATGTTTTTTCTCACTCGACTCCAGCAGTTCTGCCGCCTGTTTTCGCCCCGTGATATCCCTGTGGATACCGATCATGCGTAGCGGCTTCTGATTCTCATCCCGTTCGATGACCTCACCGACAGACTGAATCCACGCCCACCCTTCAGACTTTTTCTCTCGTCTGTACTCAAGCGTCATCGGCCCTGAAGAAGCAAGGCAGGCCTGAAATGCTGTTAATACCCGATCATGATCATCCGGGTGCACATGATCCATCCAGTTCTGTAGCGAGGTCTCGAACTCATCCGGATCATAGCCAAGCAGAAGAGCATATTCAGGGCTCACTTTCACTTCACCGCTCTGAACATTGACATCAAACCAGGCCTGATTGGCAGCGGCGAGAGCAAGGCGAAGCTGCTCTTCACTCTCCTGCAGACTGGCTGTTCTGGCCGCAACCACCCTGCGCAAGGTTATAACTAATAAAAAGAGCAGCAGAGAAAGAGCGAGAAGGAATGTAATTCCAAACTGCCATCGGTGCTCTAGGAGAACATCAACAAATCCTGACTCGGGTTGATAGATGGCTTCTGATGCAACAAAACCTACAGGCAACAGTCCCTGCTTCTTATAGATGCTAGCAATATCATCCCAGCGCTGAGTTCGCATATAACCGATCTGCACCACATCACTCTCGATCATCTCTCTGGTTTTGAGTGCTTCAAATTTCAGCTGCCTGCGCGACAGATTCTGCGAATTATATTTTTTTTGAATCAGATCGATGGTTTCATCGATATGTTTAAGCGCATACTCCCAGCCACGAATCGATGCATCGGTAAGTGCTTTCACTCTCTCCGGGTGATCAGCAATGTTCTGCTCCGTTGTAACCAGCACATCACCATAAAAATCGATATCCTGATCTCTGGGGTGAAGGATGCGATAGGCTATACCCATCTCTTCGAGCTGATAGGGTTGATCCGTCTCATATCCTGCAAAGGCATCCGTTTTACCATGAACCAGATCGCGAACATCAAAGCTTGTATCCTGTCGGATAAAGTCACCGCCGGAGATGCCTGCCGCCCCCAGTGCTGCATCGATATCGGCATTAAGTCCCGGCACCAGCATGATCCGTTTACCACGCAAATCAGAAAAACTGTGGATGCCGGAATCTTTTCTGACGATCAGGGTCAGTGGGGAGTGCTGGAAGATGGCCGCTAGCACTTTGACCGGTGCACCGCTCGCCCGTGCGAGAAGCACTCCGGGGTCTACTACAGCATAATCAGCCTGACCATTCAGCAGCTGACTCACCGCAGTTTTACCCATCTCAACGTCCCTGATTTCAACATCAAAACCGGCATCGCTGTAATAACCCTTCTCCAGCGCCATGTAAAAACCGGCAAACTGGAACTGGTGTTTCCATTTCAGCTGCAGCGTCACCGGTTCAGCTTGTGCAACAGGAAAAGAGAAGAGAAGCGTAATAAGAGCATAGAGGATTCTGTGTATCGTTCTACGACTCTTCACAAGAACCCTCCTGGTAACATTTTGGACGCTGTTACTATTCTAGCAAAAACAGAGCCAATCACACAGAATAAAGTGGCCTGGCACTGCACCATTGCTAACCAGTTAACTCTCACCATAAAAGAGCGTGGGATTAATCTGCCAGAGAACACTCCAGCCCTGTTCTCGTTTTTCGAGGCAGAGGACACCGCCGTTGCGAAAATGGATGGCTTCGCGATTCACATCGCCAGTAACAAGCAGGCCAGCCAGGCGCTGGATGTGCGGCAGATGACCCACCAACATCACATCACTGTTCATGGAGGCGAGATGGGCTGACCAGGTGGATGGATCATCCATGGGCGCAAGATCGAGCGCCTGTTCAACTGATAATCCACCCCACGCCTCAGCAAACATCTCGGCGGTCTGCTGGGCACGCAATTTGCCGCTGTGCAGGATTTTGGCAGGTCTCGGTTTCTCAAACAGGCTCAAGAATCCGGCTGTGCGGGTCACATCCTCCCTGCCCTGATCGGAGAGCGGACGTGCTGCGTCCTCACTTTCATCCTTCGCCAAACCATGCTGAACAAGATAGAGCCGCATTGATACCTCCAAATGACCAAAGAGAGATGACCTTGCCACCAGATTACGCCATAGTAGCGGGCCTAATCAAGGGATGCTCTGAATCACCTGTTCAGCGCCTCCTGACTAACAGAGTTTGGAGAAAGCATGGTTCAGATTAAAACGGCAGCAGATATCGAGGCGATGAGGCCTGCATGTCGTCATGCAGCGGATACGCTGGTGATGATCGAGCCCTATATTAAACCCGGCATCACCACCGATGAGATCAATGAGCTTGTTCATGATTTCACCATCAAAGCCGGCGCTATCCCTGCCCCGTTGAACTATCACGGTTTTCCAAAATCGGTCTGTACCTCGGTAAACCATGTCGTCTGTCACGGTATCCCTGGCAACAAAACACTTAACGATGGCGACATCATCAATGTCGATGTCACCAGCATCATCAACGGCTGGCACGGTGATAACAGTAAAACATTCTTTGTCGGCACACCGAAGATCAGGGCAAAAAAGGTAGTTGAGGTAGCGCGTCAGGCACTGGAGGTCGGTATCGAAGTGGTCAAACCCGGTGCCACACTTGGCGATATCGGCCATGCTATCCAGAGTTACGTTGAGGGTGAGAAGTGTACGGTGGTACGCGAATACTGCGGCCACGGCATCGGTCGCGGTTTCCATGAAGATCCGCAGGTGCTGCACTACGGCAGGAAAGGCGATGGTCTGATACTTAAACCCGGCATGGTTTTCACCATTGAACCGATGGTAAATATGGGGCGTGCAGCGGTGAAACTACTGGGTGATAACTGGACTGTGGTGACCCGCGACAAATCACTCTCCGCACAGTTTGAACATACCATGGTTGTCACCGAAACCGGTGTCGAAATCCTCACCGTTCCATCCGAATAACAGATGGCGATTGAGCGCATCTATTTTGAGGCTGAGAATTTTGTCCTCACATTGATCTACGGCAAACTGACCAATAGCGAACTGACAACACATGTTGTGGAGATGAATCGCGATTACAACCACATCAAAGGCGTGCGTGAACTGGCCGATTGTCGCTTTCTCACCGATGTCAGTGAGCTCACCGGTAGTGCTGTGCTTCATTCAGCAGAGTTGGAAGAGGGTAATTCAAGAGTTATAGGCGGCAGAGGTGCTATTGTTGCAACGAGCGATCTCATCTACGGACTTGCTAATATGTATGCGGCGGTTGCATCAAACATTCGTGATGAATCACGTGTCTTCCGCTCTATGGATGAAGCACTTCAATGGTTAGAGATCGATCCAATCAGAGCAGAGGTTGAATCACTGATCTCCGAAGAGGCCTATCAACAGAGAAACAGGGCAAGCATTAAATAAGCCTAAGACAATTATTAACTTCCATATATGGTGTTAAACGCTACTATGCGCGCCACTTTAGATTAGAGGTACACCACATGTCTCGCAAACTTCGCAATATCGCCATCATCGCCCACGTTGACCATGGCAAAACTACTCTGGTTGATGAACTGCTGAAACAATCCGGTACCATGGACTCTCTCCGTGCTGACATGGAGACCTGTGTGATGGACTCCAATGACCTTGAGAAAGAGCGTGGCATTACCATCACCGCCAAGAACACCGCTATCCGCTACGGTGACACCCTCATCAACATTATCGACACCCCTGGCCATGCGGATTTCGGCGGCGAAGTTGAACGTGTCCTGAACATGGTTGATGGTGTGGTATTGCTGGTTGATGCCCGCGAAGGCCCTATGCCACAGACCAAATTTGTAACCTCTAAAGCACTCGCTCTTGGCCTGAAGCCGATTGTTGTGATCAACAAGATTGACCGTGAAGGTTCTGATCCGGATGCCGTTGTTGACCTCACCTTTGACCTGTTTGCCTCACTTGGCGCTACCGATGAGCAGTTGGATTTCCCTGTTGTTTATGCTTCTGCCAAAAACGGTTACGGCATGATGAATCTCAATGAAGAGTCCGACAACCTGATCTGCCTGTTTGACACCATCATCGAGCATGTTCAGGAGCCTGAGGGTGACCCGGATGCACCACTGCAGATGCTGGTCACCACGCTGGACTGGGATGAGTATATCGGTCGTATCGTGATTGGCCGTATCGCCAACGGTCGCGTCAAAACCGGAGAAACGATCACAGTTGTTCACGCCGACTCCTCGAAAGAAGATTTCAAGGTCACCAAGCTACTTGGCTTCCTTGGCCTCAACCGTATCGAGATTAAGGAAGCGCAGGCTGGTGATATCATCGCTGTTGCCGGTATCGAACATACCAACATCGGTGAAACCATTGCCAGCAAAGAGAATCCAATTGCACTACCGGTAATGCACGTGGATGAGCCAACACTCTCCATGGAGCTGCATGTTAATAATTCACCGCTGGCAGGTACCGAAGGCAAGTTGATCACTACACGCCAGATTCGTGACCGTCTGATGCGCGAGATTCGTACCAACGTAGCGATGCGTGTTGAAGAGACCGACTCTGCTGATGTTTACAAGATTTCAGGCCGTGGTGAGCTGCATATCGGCATCCTTCTGGAGACCATGCGTCGTGAAGGTTTTGAAATGGCAGTGTCACGTCCAACCGTGATTATTCGCACCGTTGATGGCAACAAACAGGAGCCATACGAGCATGTAACTGTTGATGTTGAATCCGAGTATCAGGGTTCAGTAATTGAAAAGTTGGGTAAACGTGGCGCAGAGATGACCTCGATGGAGACCAATGCAGATGGCTGTACCCGCATCGAATTCATGTCCCCTACCCGCAGCCTGATCGGTTACACCTCAGAGTTCCTTACTGACACCCGCGGTACAGGCATTATGCACCATGTATTCCATGACTATGGCCCATATGTCGGACCTCTGCCAGGTCGCACCAACGGTGTTCTGATCTCTATGGAGAATGGAGAGTCTGTTGCCTTTGCTCTATGGAAACTGCAGGAGCGCGGCAAGATGTTTATCGGTTCCGGTCAGAAGCTGTATGAAGGCATGATCATCGGCATCAACAGCCGCGATTCAGACATGACAGTGAATCCGATTAAAGAGAAAAAGCTAACCAACGTACGTGCATCGGGTAAAGATGAGTCCATTGATCTGGTTCCACCTTTGAACCTGAGCCTGGAACGCGCTATCGAGTTTATTGCTGATGATGAGCTTGTAGAGATCACGCCGAAATCGATTCGACTGCGTAAGCGTCACCTGAAAGAGAATGAGCGCAAACGTGCAACACCACGTGCTTCATAAATAGTTCCACAAACAACAAAAAAGGCGTCTCATTGAGACGCCTTTTTTTTATTCTTCCGGATCACGTAGCTCGATCGGGTCTTTCATCCATGACGGCCTCTCCAGTTTTCTCAGACGACCGATAATCGCCTGCTCCTGAACAAAGATAAACCTGTAGATGGTCTCCCGTTTAATGCTCATCGGTTTAAATTGAATGCCTACCCGAAACTCTGAATTGATCTCCATGGACCAGCAGATCGTCGCATCACTACCTTTCAACACCTCTTTGCCCAGTGCAAAGTGACACTCCACCTTCTGATTATGCAGTAGTGAAACACCATCATCAGGAAATTTCACCCCGATTCCTGTGCAGGATATATCTTCAATAGTCCCTTCAATCGCCCGACCCTGATGGATCAGAGTAATCGGAAGTTGCTGATGCAGTTTAACACGCACGTCTCTTCTGCGCTCTCTCAGGCTCACCTCTACACCGGTAATCTCCAGCATAATTTTATCATCGCCTTTATTTACCCCGCGAACAATCAGGCTGTGAACACGATCCGGACTGGTGATATAGGCGGTTCTCAGATCGGGGGCGGCTGCAAACATGGTAACAAGGTCCCGGGTCATCGAGACCCAGAGAAAACCTTTCTTATACTCTTTGAAATCAACTCTGGCGGATACCGGGATCTCATCAAAGTAGTTGTGCAGAAGCACCTCTCCACTCACTCTCCAGAGCCTTCTGAGCTCAGCGATCACCCTGAGTTTTACCTCTTTATCAAGCGCGCCCTGCCAGCGCTGGTCAGCGGCATCAATAATAGCTGTCTGTAGAATATTGAAATGATCCACACAATCAGAAAATTGTTTGACCTGCTGTTTAATGTTTTCCGGATCGCTTGTTTCAATCAGATGCTGCACGCTCAGCCATTCACAGCGTAGCAGCGCGGAGAGAATATGACCCACAGAGACATTGGATTGCAGCAGCGAGACAGCCAGACTGCCCATTGAACTCTCAACATCTTCACCGAGAATGACTCTGGCTACCTGTTCAATCGATGAACGGTGCACAGCAGGCAGCTCATGCTCCAGATTCTGGATGACTATTTTCAACATTTTATCGTGTTCATTCATAACATGACTCAGCCTTCTCCAGTTGCCCGTTGGCTACAGCTTAGAGCATAGGCCATGCCATTAAAACAGCAAAGCTCAGCAGTGGATCTTATTCACTGCCATCACCCCTGCGAATGCCCATCAGCTCAGCTTGTATAAAGGCATCGATATCACCATCGAGAAAGGCCTGTGTGTTGCCGGTTTCCATACCGGTACGCAGATCCTTGATGCGCGACTGATCCAGCACATAAGAGCGAATCTGATGCCCCCAACCGATATCGGTCTTGGTATCTTCCAGTGCCTGCTTCTCGGAGTTACGCAGCTCAATCTCACGCTCATAGAGGCGTGCCTGCAGCATCTTCCATGCAGCTGCCTTATTTTTATGCTGAGAGCGGTCATTCTGACACTGCACAACAATACCTGTCGGAGTATGGGTCAGGCGAACAGCCGAGTCGGTTTTATTAACATGCTGACCACCGGCGCCACTGGCACGGTAGGTATCGATACGCACATCGGAGGGATCGATATCAATATCGATCTCACGATCAATATCCGGGAATGCAAATACAGATGAGAAAGAGGTGTGGCGGCGATTGCCGGAATCATAAGGTGACTTACGTACCAGACGATGCACACCGATCTCAGCCTTGAGATAACCGTAGGCGTACTCCCCTTTAATGGATACGGTGGCCGATTTGATGCCCGCCTCTTCACCGGCAGTACACTCCATCAGCTCTGTTTTGAAACCTTTACGCTCTGCCCAGCGCAGATACATGCGCAGCAGCATCTCAGCCCAGTCCTGAGCCTCGGTACCACCTGAACCGGAGTTGATATCGAGAAAGGCTGATTCAGCATCGGTCTCACCACCAAGCATCTGAGCCAGCTCAAGCGTCTCAATCTGCGGCCGCACCTCATCGAGCATCTCAACGGCTTCAATCTGAGAGTCACGATCTCCCTCATCGTTACCCATCTCAAACAGGGTGGAGGCATCATCGAGTTCATCAACGGCTTTTTTATACTCGTTAATCACCTTTTCAACACGCGCACGCTCCTGCATCAGTCGCTGCGCCTCCTCGGCATTATCCCAGAGGGTCGGGTCTTCAATGCGTGCGTTTAACTCGCGCAGGTCCTCTTCTTTGGTTTCAACGTCAAAGTGACCTCCGCATGGCATCCAGACGGTTGCTGTAATCTTCCGCCCGCGTTCTGAATCCTGCAATCTGATCTTCAATGCCCATCATTTAACTCCAAAAAAACTCACTTATCAAAGGAGGTGGAAGGTACATAATCACCGTCTCAAATCAACTCCCATGCAACAAACAACCCATCTTTTAGCCACTCTATTTGAAAAACCGGGCAAAGCACGACTTCAGCGCTTGCTCAAAGCCGATATCTGGCCTAGAAGCCGCCATGGCCATTAAATCGACTATATTCAAAGCTGAACTGCAGATTACCGACATGGATCGCAACTATTACAACGATCATGCCCTGACCATCGCCCGTCACCCCTCCGAGAATGATGAGCGCATGATGTTGCGCATCCTCACCTTTGCCCTCAATGCCAGTGACTCTCTCAGCTTCACCAAAGGTCTGAGCACAGAAGATGAACCGGACCTGTGGCAGAAAAGTCTCAGTGATGAGATTGAGCTCTGGATCGATCTTGGTCAGCCTGATGAAAAACGTATTCGCCGCGCCTGTGGCCGTGCTGATCGGGTGATTATCTACACCTACAACCGCAACAGTGCCCAGGCCTGGTGGGATAAGTTCAAGGGCAAGCTGCAACGCTTTGATAACCTGAGCATTATCAGTGTTGATGATGCCACCATGACAGCTCTGGCAGCCTTCAGCCAGAGAACCATGCAGCTGCAGTTCACCATACAGGATGGCATCACCCTGATCTCTGATGGAGAGCGCTCACTGGAAGTGACGCTCACCACCACCAAGTAGAGTTAAACAACAAATGGCTGTGCGTATCGACAAATGGCTCTGGGCCGCCCGCTTCTTTAAAACCAGAACGCTGGCAACCGAGATGGTCAGTGGTGGCCATGTACATATGGATGGAGAACGTCTAAAACCCTCTAGACAGGTTTCATGCGGCGATCAACTGACCATCGTGCGCGGTCAGGAGAGTTTTACTATCACCATTACCGGATTGGCAGAAAAACGCGGCTCTGCTGCTATCGCGCAGGGGCTCTATGAAGAGAGCGAAGAGAGTATGAAAGCCAGAGAGAGGCTGCGGGAATTGCATCGATTCGATGCCGCCAGTGCCCCTGCCCCGAAGAAACGCCCTGATAAAAAAGCCCGTCGTCAAATCATCCGCTTCGTAAGACGCGAGGATTAAACCGCCACTGCAAGGTGTAAAATAGTTCACACCTTTTATTGATCACCATTAACTATGTTTCCCCGCACAAAGTAACCTGTGTTATGTTAAGGGGAAGCGTGCTTGGTTCTTATCATTGAAAACAACTTTTATCTGGGCAATGCACTGAAAGATCTCCTGCTGGAGATCTCAGCTAACAGCATGCTCTACAGAACTGCTGAAGATGCTATTAACGATCTGGATTTCCTCTGTAACCATCATGTCACAGCCATTGTCTGCAACCACTCTCTGCCCGGCATGAGTGGCTCTGAATTTATCAAACAGATCAAATCACACCTGAAACCGTGCGTTTGCATCCTGATCTCCAGCACCCGACCTGCAGATATTCCGCATGAGACCATCTTTCTGGAGAAACCATTTGTCCCCGGAATGCTGTTGAAAACGATTAAAGAAAAAACAACCGCGGTTCAATCAGATTGAGACCATGTGAAGACAAAAGACGGTGCAGAAGCTTTAAGCCTGCAGAGATTAACCTGTAGTCATCTCCAACAGCCGTGAATGGGAGAGTAGAACCTCACCATCAGAACCGACCTTTTCAATAACCCCGGATTTATAAAAGTGACGCATCACCGCCGACATGCGCTCGCGCGTACAGTTCACCATCGTCGCCAACTTGGCATTGGATGGCAGTGTTACACGGATAACATCAGCATCACTCTGACGCCATTCAGGCAGTGATACCAGGTAGATGCAGAGCCGGTGCAGCACTGTCGACTGACCAAGGCGATTGACCACTTCGGTGGTCTCAATAAAACGATGCAGAAGAATATCATACACCTTTTTAAGAAACGCCGGGTTCTGCATGCACTTCTGCCAGCTGTTTTCATTGATCTTGATCAGCGTTGCATTTTCAACCGCATAGACACTGGCGGTGCGCTCAGTGACACCCATAAATACCAGCTCACCAAACAGCTCACCTGCGCCAAGTTTATAGAGCAGAAGCTGGGTTCCATCCACACACTCGGTTTTCACCTCCACACTGCCGGAGACAATAAAGTATGCGATCTTCTGGCTCGCCTCACCCCTGTAGATCAGGCAGCTGCCTTTCTTTACACTGATTTCAGGAGCGCCCTGAAAATCTTCGCTATTAAATTTCGGATTACTCACAATTGTGCTCTACCCACCATATTAAGGGCTTAAATAAGCACCCTTATCCCCTATGTAGAATATTCCTTCCCAGGAAGTGAAATTGTTGGCCCAAAGTAAGCCGAAGTAAAGCTGTCATATCTACAGTCATCACTTCTGCAGAACCAGCCACCCGGTTAATGATGAAGTTGATGGTGAATAACTGCACTCATCTTCTCAATCTCAAATGGCTTGAAGATGATCGTTTCACCACTCATCTTCTCACCCTGCAGCAGTGATTCATTGCGATCATAACCGGTTGCAAAAATTATCTTCACATCCGGTTGAATAGAGCGGAACACTGCAGCTGCTTCAACACCCCCCATCAACGGCATCACCAGATCGGTAATCACCAGATCAATCTCATGCTGCTTCTCTCTGAACAACTCACACGCTTTCACGCCGTTGTCAGCAGTGAGTACACGGTAATTCATCGATGCAATAATATCCCTGTTGGTCTCCAGAAAAGACAGGTTATCATCAACCAGCAGAATCGTCTCACCAGCCCCCTGCACGATCTCGGTGCTTTGCTGCTGTTCAGCTTCTGAGCCTTCCTCATCGTGCAGAGGAATATAGATATGCACCTGAGTTCCAGCGCCCAACTCACTATTGATCTCAATGATGCCGCCATGCCCCTTCACTGCACCATAAACCATGGAGAGGCCAAGGCCGGTACCTTTTCCCACCTCTTTGGTGGTAAAGAACGGGTCAAACACTTTATCCATATCTTCTATTGCAATACCCACACCGTTATCTGAAACAGCCAGATGCGCAAAACCATGCGCTGCAACATCTTCATTTCTCACCAGAAATGTTTCATCCGCTTCAAAAGAGTCGAGCAGCACAGAAACCTCACCATGCTCATTGCCTGCAACAGCATCACAGGCGTTACGAATCAGGTTAATCACGACCTGTTGCAGCTGCACCTGATCACCGCTGACAATCAGTTCGTCACTGCTGATATCCTGTCTGAATATCGCCCTGGGAGGTGTGACAACACTGTTCAGCTTCAACGCCTCTTTCACACAGGATGAGAGCGAGACAGAGCGCATCTGAACCAGGTCTTTGTGAGCAAAGGCGAGCAGCTGCTTAATCATGCCTGCCACTTTAAACGAGAGCCCTTCAATCGCTTCAAGTCGCTTGGTCACAGCAGGAACATGCACCTCTTTTTTTGCCAGATAGAGCTGACCGGTCATACCCGCCAGTGTGTTGTTAAATTCATGGGCAATGCCGCCCACCAGGGTTCCCAGAGATGCCATCTTGCGCGCCTCGATCAGTTCATCCTCCAGCTCTTTTTCTCTGGTGTGATCCATGATTGTACCGTTAAGCCATTTCACCTCACCGGTATCATTAAAAACCGCCTGCCCCTTCTCATAGACCCACGGATCTCGCCTCTGCTATTGAGAATTCGATACTCCATCGTATATGGTTGACACTTTTCTATCCCTTCAGCCACACGCTGTTTAACCATTGCCTGATCATCAGGATGAATGATGCTGGCGTAACTCCTGACGCTGTTATTAAGGAAATCCGCAGTTGCATAACCGGTGATTGATTCAATCTCCGAGCTGATAAAGCTCATCGACCAATCCCTGTCATTGTTACAGCGGTAGGTTGCACCCGGGATATTCTGCACCAGTGTGCGGTAGCGGGTTTCACTCTCTTGCAGCCCTCTATTGGCCAGACGCAGCAGCACCAGAAGCAGCAGGATCACAACGATTACAACTGCTCCGGTTACAATATACCAACGATAATCCTCCCAGAGATAACTCCAGTAATATCCGGGTATCTCGGTATAGGGTGGCAGTCGCAGGTCCCTGAGAATATCGCGCACAGGTTCATAATCAGCAGCAACGTTAAAGCCGTGCAGGCGCATCTGCTGCACAACAGGCCCGTCATGCGGCAGGGTCAACAGTGCACCGGTCACTTCTCGGATGACTCCCTCTTGCATATGAGATAGCGCTGTAAACGGCCACTCGGGATAGAGATGCGTAGAAGCATGAAGCGGAAAGCCAGTCAGATTCTGACGATTGATGATTTTGATCTGCCGGGCATCGACAGTGCCATTGCGAATCAGCCGTTCCAGCACCCCTGTCCGTACAAATCCTGCATCGGCTTCCCGCTGCAGCACCTTCTCTACCACCCTGTCATGCGGCATCTCCGTCCATAACATCTTCAGCTCATCTGTTTCAATGCCTGCCTCATACAACGCATAGGCCTGCATCTGGAAGCCTCCCAGAGACCCCTGATCAACCGAAGCTATGGATCTGCCGGCAAGGCTCTGTAGATTGGAGATATCACTTCGTTCAGCCAGCGTGAATATCACCCCACCAAACACAGCCACCTCTTCTCCTGCAATACGGTTCACCTGCGTGGCCAGCGCCCGATTCACCAGATGGTAGTGCAGCAGGCGCACATAGTGGCCGGGATTGGTGAGAAGAAAATCGATCTTGCGCTCTTTAATGGCTTGATCCAGCGCACTGTAATTAAGCGGAAGTACCTCAAAGCTATGCTCAGGAATCTGTTGATGTAGATAGTCGGCTAATGGCTGCCAACGTTGCATCGCTTCTGCTCGCGGCTGGAAGGCAAGAATACCGACCTTATAGTGCTCAGCCCATGCTGTTGAAGAGAGCAACAGCGAAAATAACAACAGTAAAAGACGCCGAATCACTACTCTCTCCTCATCAGGCGGGTAAGGTATTCACTCTTCACCAGTCCAGAGGTGTCATGGGAGACTAAAAAACCCTCCCGCTTCAGCAGCTGACCCAGCCTCTCGGAGTAATCCTGCAGTCGACCCGGAGAGCCTGCTGCCAGCTCAACATTGTAATCCAAATTGGGAAGAATCATGCCGTTATAAAATTCACTCACTTCTGTTTTGCTCATCCCTGTGAGTGCAGCAAGCCGATAATAGGCATCGTTTCGATTGCCATGAATATGCTGCAGCGCTTTGAAATGCCCCTGTAGCAGATGAAGCAGTGCGCTATCCATACTCTTCATTACATCATTACGTACAACCAGCACATCAAAAACAGCATCTGCCATGCTGCGGGTGTCAGTAACTCGAATCGCTCCTTTTTTGATCAGTGCCGATGCCATCGGTTCATAGGTGATCAGCATATCTGCACCCTTCTGCTTCCAGAAGGATTCATGCTGATCAGCTGTCACATTGATAATCCTGAATTTTGAGCGATCCAGACCGGAAATTTCGATGAATTTGGCAAACATGAGAGTGCCCAGAGCATTACTTTCGATGCCAATCGTAATCTCTGATTGAGCTATCAGCTTTTCCATCTCAAAGCGGGCCAGCACCACATCAGCACCGGAAGAGATATCAAAGATCAGAATAACAGAAACATCTGCACCTTGAGAACGCAACTGTATGGCTTCATCAAGTGTCAAAGCAGCAGCATCGACCTCGCCACTGCTCATCTTCTGCATCGAAAAGGTTGAGGATTTGGTATGAATCAAGGTTACCCGATCACGACTGATCCACCCCTCCTGCTGTGCCAGTGGCATACTCTGATAACCCAGCCATGGATGCATCGCCACCGTGAGCGGACGCTCCTGAGAACAGGCCGTCATCAAAAACATCACTGTTAATGCCAAAAACCATCCTGGTTTATGCTGCATCTACACCTCTCTATTCAGATAGAAATGATACAAAGGGTTAAGCATAATTGATACCAATGTGGTTTTGATGGTGAAATAAATTAGTCCAATTTCTGAGTAGGCTCCTCAGCTCGGAATTACATCCTCAATGACAAATTGAACAGCCCTATTGCCTCGTCCTAGAGGTGTTTATCAAGCAGCGCGAGAAAATAGTGATTTACACTGCTCAGGCCACTGCTCCACCCAGGCTGGGATATCAGACCCGGGAAGCGGACGCGAAACAAAATAGCCCTGGACAACTTCGCACCCCAGAATCTCAACGCGTTGCCACTCCTCTAACGTCTCAACCCCTTCCACGATAATCTCCATATCCAGTTTTTTGGCGATCTCAACACTTGATTCCAGAAGAGCCCTCGTCCTTTCATCAGTCGCTGCGCCCTGCACAAAGCTGCGATCCAGCTTAAGCTCATCGAACGGCAGATCACGCAGCTGGGCAAGGTTGGAGTGACCAGTACCAAAATCATCAATGGAGAGTGAAATTTTCTTCAGACGCAAGCGCAGGAGGTTATCAAGAGGCGTGACCAGATCTTCCATCAAGCGGCTTTCGGTCACCTCAAGCTGAAATGACGATGGATCAACATGGTGTTCCTTCAAATAGCTGGCAACCCGTTCAGGAAAGCTCAAATCGTAGAGACTATCCATCGAGACGTTGACGGCAATTTTCAGGTTTAAACCAAGCTTTTGCCACTCTGCCTGCATGGCAGCAGATTTTTTCAGCATCAGGAAGGTGAGTGCATCAATCAGACCATGCTCCTCGGCAACAGGAATAAATGCATCGGGGAAAATCATCCCCTCCTCACTGTTGGGCCAGCGAACCAGTGCTTCAACACCTACGACCCGCTTGCTGCCGATTTCAACCTTTGGTTGGAACCAGGGCTCTAACTCTTCGTTTTCAATGGCGCGAACAAGCCGCTCTTTTGAAACCAGCTGGGGAGCTGCACGTCTCTTCTGGAGAACCACCTTTCCCTGTTTGGTAAGCAGTTGGCTAAGTTCGGCCACTTGTAACGGTTTCGACACAGCACCAAGAACGGAAAGGTTTCTGGCTTTGGCGAGACTCTCCGCCATTTTAAGTGTGCGCTTATCCTCGCCACTGAAAAGTACAATATCCCCTTCAAATCGGCGTTCGGCAAACATCCGCAGCAACTCCACACCGTCCACGTCGGGCATATTCAGATCACATAACACCAGCGAAATAGATGAGTCATCCGAATCGATATATTCTATTGCCTGCTGCGCACGCTCGGCAGTATATACCGCTTTAAAACCAAGTCGCCTGAGCATGAATGCGGTTGTTTCAAGCACAAAAGGCTCATCATCGACCACCAAAACGGATTGATCTGATACCATTGATTTCATCTAAGCGCCCCCATGCTCACGCATGTACGTTTTAATCCAATCTGCGGCCGACCGGTACAGTAACTGAAACTCATCCATTTGATCTGCTATGCCATCCATATCACCGGCCTTTCCTGCCTGCTCTAGGGCCAGACAACAGTCTGCCAGTGCCAAAGCCCCAACTGTTTTTGCTGAAGATTTCAGTTTATGTGCCAGTTGGCCTGTCTCCATAGCATTCTTCTTCGCAAAAGCTGTGCCAATTTCCACAACCGTCTCTTCACTGCTGGATAAAAAACTGGCGTAAAATCCGGCAACTGTTTTGGGATCGCCTGTACCCAACAGTTTCGGCAATACTGTGGCATCAACAGCTTCTCCACGCTCAGGTTCCTCAGCCACATCCACTCTGGCTGTTTCAACGCTGTTTGAATTCGGCATCCAGTTACTAATGGCCTGAGCGAAATCTTCTAACTGTATCGGTTTGGTCAAATAACCGTCCATACCTGCAGCAAGGCACTTCTCCTCCGTACCTTTTAGCGCATCAGCGGTAATAGCAATAACAGGAATATGTGATTCTCCTTCCTCCTCGAGGCGGATTGCTCGAGTCAGATCATAGCCATCCATTTCAGGCATATGACAATCGGTAAGCAACATGGCATAGCTTCCATTACGCCACATCTCCAACGCCTCCCTGCCATTGTCTGCCATCTCAGCCACATAACCAAGTTGAGATAACTGCATCCGAAGCACATTGCGGTTGGTCTCATTATCTTCAGCCACCAGGATCAAGCGACCACTTGCCCGTGCCTCATCAATGCTTGGTAGCGCTGCAATATGCTCGTAATCGTTCTCCTGACTGCCGATTTCCAGCGATTCTCGTCCAGCCAGAGATGCCACTGCATTAATCAGCGTGTTACGCCGCATAGCGTTGATATCGATGCTCACCGTATCCTCATTTAAAGCGCGCACATAACGTCTTCTACCAGCACCAAGGCTAAGGAAGCGAACCTCTCTGAGGCCGGATGCCAGTGCACGCAGAATCTCGTGCAATGGGTTCTCCCGCTCCTGCTGCTCACTATCGATGACAAGCAGCACCTCTTCTCCATCCTCAACAAGCAGCTTGAATCGATCAACGACTTCGGCAGACGTTGCCAGCGTAATGTCTGCACCGGCATAACGCAGATAGGTCTCTATAATGCGGACAGTTTCAGGATTGTGCTCGAGAATCAGTACCTGTATCCCGTTCAGCTCTCCTGCTGGAACCACCGTTTGACCTGATGCTTTCTGCATGTTCAGTCGGACAGAAAAGAGTGAACCTTTATCTGGCTGGCTATGGAGCTCGATCTCTCCTCCCATCATCCCAGCCAGTCGCCGTGAAATCACCAGCCCAAGTCCAGTGCCTCCAAAACGGCGTGTTGTCGAAACATCAGCCTGTACGAAGGGTTTAAACAGTTTCTCCTGCTGCTGCGGACTCATACCGATACCGTTATCTTTCACTTCCAGAGAGATATGCAATCCATCACCGTCAAGGGGCTCCAGTAGAGCATTTACCTCAACCCGTCCCTGCCTGTCATCAAGGTTGGCAGAAAACTTGATGGCGTTGCCGATCAAATTGAAAAGAATCTGCCGCAGTCGCACCGAATCACCCATCACTTCAGGGATAGCCGGATCACAAAAAACCAACAGTTCAACATGCTTTTTCGCCGCCAACGGCTGCAGCGACTCCACACAACCTTCTACCAGTGACTGTAAATCCAGCGGCGCTTGATCAAGCTCAAGGCGTCCGGCTTCGATCTTTGAAAAATCGAGAATATCGTCAATGATTCCCATCAATGTCAAAGATGAGTCGCGCGCAGTCCTGACCATCTCTTTCTGGTTGGATTCAAGCCGAGTATGGTTGAGAAGATCAATGGTCCCCACCACACCATTCAGAGGTGTGCGAATTTCATGGCTCATGGCGGCTAAGAATGATGATTTGGCCCGATTGGCAGTTTCCGCCTGCTCTTTCGCCTGCCTGATCTGCTTCTCTGCCTGTCGCTTCTCGGTGACATCACTCTCAAGCGCAATGAATTCGACCACCTCGCCCGACTCATCGCGTATCGGCATGATTTCAATATGCAGAATATAGGGGTTACCATCCTTGCCGTAGTTGGTGATATCCGTTTGGACCCGTTCTCTGTTTTTTATGGCAGCACCGAGGAGAGCAATAGCCTCTTTCTCCGTTTCCGGCCCCTGCAGGAACTCTCCCGGTTTCCGGCCCACCACCTCATCGAATGTGTAACCTGTAATCACAGTAAAACCGGGATTCACCCATTTGATCTTCTGATCCAGCCCGGTAACCACTACGCCGTTATCGGTCTCCGCCGCCACCAGTGATTTCATGCGCAGTTCTTCTTCGATGCGCTTGCGTTCAGTGATATCGATACTGAAACAGATCAGTTTGTCACCCTCATGCTTATCCCGGGCAGGTGCATATTCAATAATGACCTCCACAGGAATGGTTGTTCCATCCTTCGCCTGATGTAATAACTCCAGTCGGCCCCCGCCGCTTTCTCGCAAAGCATCAACTGCCTCAACATACGCTTCTTTAGGATATTCAGGGGCCCAGGCTTCAACTGGCAACGCGTACAGCTCTTCAGATGTGTATCCAAGATATTCACAGAATCGTTCATTCACCTTTAATAGTTTGCCAGTTCCTGCATCCACCCAGAATTCTCCGATGCCACTGCGTACCAGGGCCAACTGGGTGGCCGACAAGGCTCTGTTTAACTCCTCTGTAGCATCTTTCTCAGCGCGAAGCTGCTCTTCTGCTAAACGTCGCTCGGTGATATCGGTATGGGCAGTGACAACCATCTGCTTACCACGGGATTCAAAACGGCTGGCCAGCATCTGAAACCACCTTTTCTGATCCGGTGCATGACAAGGGTATTCGATCGTGAAGGTGGAATGATTTCCTTCCAGCATAGCTGTAAGGTGCAGTGCTACTTCGTCTGCATTTTCAGCATGCTTACCGATCGCCTGTTTTGTCGCAGAGAGGTAGTTCATGCCTTCCGGCTCTAGACCTTCCGGCATGCCGTTCTCATGCGCAAATCGACGCCATGAATCATTCACAAAGACGATTTCACCACGATCATCCAGAACCGCGACATGGGATGCTAATGAGTTCAACACCCGCTCGCTGAACCTTCGCTCCTCCTCTAGCTCTGCCTCGGCCTCTTTACGTAGAGTCAGATCACGCAGCGTGCCGGCAAAGTGGGTTCCGGAGTCCAGTTCAAACCGACTGATCGTCAACTCCGCAGAAAACAGTGAGCCATCGGCGCGCTGTGCCTCAACCTCGCGGCCAATGCCGATCACATGCGCCTCTCCGGTCTCCATAAACCGGGAGATATAGCCATCGTGTGCACCCTGATAGGGCTCTGGCATCAGCATGCTCACATTGCTGCCAACCAGCTCGGCAGGAGCATAACCGAATACCTTCTCTACGGCCGGATTGGCGCTCTCGATGATTCCTTTGTCATTAATGACGATAATACTGTCCACAGTATGTTGAACTACCGCAGCAAGTCGGCTCTGGGTCTCCCGAATCTCCCTGCGCCCCCTTCCGAAGGAGATGGCCAGCATCAGTATGGCAAAGAAGGCTACAGCTGCTGCAAAAATCAGCAGGCTGCGAATGGTGAAATAGATAGTATATGCCTCATCGAAATCCTGTTCGACAGCAAGCCCCAGCTCCAGCTCCTTCTCCCATTTCCATGCACCGACAACCGGAATGCCGCGGTAATCCGGATAACCGGAGAGATCGACACGCTCTTCGCCCTGCACAGCACTGGATGCCATACGATTCAGCCGCTTAGAACTAGCCGAGCTGTTATCACGAATATAGACCTTTGAAACACTCGATTCGGCCGGATTGATCAGCCCCAGACTGATCAGATCTTTCCTGAAACGGCTCGGGCTAAGCATCAACCCCTGTTGGTCGAAAATATAGGCTTCACCAGTTTTTCCCAACCTCGCCTGATGCAGTAGCGCAAACAGTGTTTCGTTCGGATCGATACGCAGGGTTAACAGAGCAATAACCTTACCGTCTGCATCACGAATCGGAGCGCCGACAAACATGTTCAGGTCGCGTGTGCCGGTCTCAATCGCCTGCTGCTCTAGCATTGGCACATCCGATCGCTGCACCCGACTCATGACCACTTCACCACGCCACATTTTTTTCAATGTATCCGGCTGTCTGGTTAGCAGGTTTTCGACACCCACGTTAATATCTCTGGAAGATGCAAGGCTAATATTGTTGGAATCGAGGATAAAAAAACCACGCAAATTACCGCCCTTCAGAAAGCCTCGAAAGAGTCGTCGTACAGTCTCTTGAGCAGGTGATTCAATCAGCGACTGTTGATCTGTTGGCAACTGCAATAGCGTCTTCGTGGCGGCAAGGATATCGTCATCCAGGGCAAGGTTTTCAGCCACCGCTTTCCTGTCGCGACTCCAGAGGTGAATCGATTCATCCGTACTGTTCAGAAGTGTTGTCAGCTCACTACTAACCCTCTGATCATAGCCGATTTTAATAATGTGGATGGCACCAAAAGTCGCAGCCAGAATGAGTGAAAGTGCCAGAACAAGCAGCAGCAGCTCAGAGCTCTGCAGACCCAACAAGCGTTTGAGTGCATTCACCAAACCACCATTCAGTTTGGTCGCGCTTTCACTGGAGGCTGACTTTTCCATTCACTCTCCTCTGCTTCTCACAAACCGGATCACTCCCACCAAATACCCGACTATTTAACTAAAGAATAAGCCATAGCAACCATATGTTCAACCCGATCGATTTAAGCTGTCATTACTGCTGCCATAACTGCCATTATTAGGATGGCTTCCGAACAAACGTGTAAGAGAGGGTAAATTTAGAAAGTAACACAGTATCACGGCAACTTACCGTTGATTTCCAGATATCTGGCATAAGCCCTGTCCTCCTCATTGATATGGTGCAGCCACCAGTTCTTGAGGAACTTCAAAAACGGTTCTGGATCACTATTTTTTATTGATTCATCATATATTGTACTCATTTTAGTGAGCAATTTCTGATGCAGCAGCGCATGGGAGTGAAGGTGAGGATAGCCCATCTGTTCGAGAAACCGCTCCTCGGTCTCAAAATGCATAATCGTCATCTCATCGAGCATGCCTTTGGTGAGTGTCAGTGACTGTTTAGAGAGCCCCTGACTAACACCGTAGTAGAATGAGTTGATGGTAGACACCACCCCTCTGTGCTGTTCATCGATAATATCTATGCCCAGCTCATTCTCCTCGTTCCAACGGATATATAGCATAAACACCTCACTTAAACGAGATAGTTACCTGTTCATCAGCTGACCAAAAACATACCGATACATTAGGCTTTTCTAGCTAGAGCAATAAACAGGCCAATTTCTCCACTTAAATCCCTATTATTGGTCCTGGTTTGTCTGTATGGAATCTACTGATCGCAATGTTGTTAAAATCAGAATCAGGAAAATCTGAGCAGATATGTCAGACTGCTATCAGATCCTCAATCACAAACTGCACAGCGCCATTGCCGCGCCACTCATCCTTCTGCAACTGCCCGATCACCGATACAGTAAGCCCCGGCTCAATGGCATCACTCATGCCGTTGGCACCGAATACAATGCCATCAATCCAGCTCGATCCATCGGTAAGCTTCAGGCGAACCACACCACCCTTAAGATTACGGCGATCAGCAATGTGCAGATCTCTGATCAGCCATGAGCAGGCGGGATTACCTCTGCCGATCGGCTCAAAGCGGGCAAGACGATCAGCCAGTGCAATATGCAGCGCCCTCAGACTCAACTCACCATCAATGCTATGCTGAAGAAAATCAGAGGCGTGTTCAGCCTGATCAGCAACCACCAGCGCAAATGTTTCACAGAACTGATCCCACTGCCCAGCTTTGATGGTGCCACCACCGGCACCGGCATGGCCGCCAAAGCCCTCCAGGTGCTCGCCACAGCGATTTAACAGCTTGCCGATGTGGAATCCCGGCTGGCCACGCAATGAGACGCGCACAGCGCCATCTGGCGATACAAAGCCTACTGCAGCAGGTCTGCCATGTTTGCGCGCCAATCGTCCGGCTACCAGCCCGACAACACCGGCATGCCAGCGCTGATCATAAACAGCCAGTATCTCAGCATCACCAAGCATCAGTTCAGCCTGCTTGAACGCTTCAGCTTCCACCAGTCGCCGCTGTTTGTTGGTCTCATCCAGTTCAGAGGCAAGTTTGGCGGCTTCATCCGCATCGTGGGTAGAGAGCAGACGCATCGCTGCCTCGCCGTGCTGCAGACGCCCGGCAGCATTAATACGCGGTGCCAGATAGAAACCGATGGTCTCTACCGAGACTGCCTTTTTTACCTTGGCGATGGTGATCAGTGCCCGCATGCCTACAGAGGGTTCGTTGTTCAGTCGTTGCAGGCCGTGATAGACCAGAACGCGATTGGCCCCAACCAGATCCATCACATCGGCCACGGTGGCAACGGCCACACGATCCAATAACTGTCTCAGATCAAATTCCGGACGACTGCCTCGCTCTCCCATCACTTTCCATACTGCCATCAGCAGAAAAAAGGCAACGCCGGTTCCACAGAGCTGACGACCGGCAAAACCACAATCCTCACGGGCCGGATTAAGCAGCGCAAAAGCTGCAGGAAGTTCAGCGTCTGGCAGGTGGTGGTCGGAAACAATCAGATCAAAACCAAGCTCAAGGGCTGCACTGCAGGCATCAAAACAGGTGGTGCCGGTATCAACACTCAAGCCCAATTTACAACCTGCTTCAACAGCCGCTCGTACAGGTTCCACACCAATGCCGTGCCCCTCATCAGCCCGATGTGGAATAGAAAAGGTCACCTTCGCACCGGTGGCTTGAAGTGCTTCCACCAGAATAGCGGTGCCATTGACACCGTCAGCATCAAAATCACCAAAGATATGGATCGCTTCACCGCTGGCGATGGCATCAGCAACCCGCTCAGCCGCTTTTCCCATATCGGTCATCTGAAACGGATCAGGAAGATCACTCAGACGTGGAGAGAAGAAGGAGTCGGTTTCACTCAGACCCCGGTTTTTCAACACGCCATGCCAGGCCGCTACAGGATCATCCGCATGTAACGGTTCATCGCGCCAGCTCAGCCTGCACCCTTTTGCCGTCCTCTGTTCAGGCAGATTCATGCTATCCATCCGGAGAGCTTGGAGATCAGCTCCACTTCACTTTTCACCCGCTTGGGGGACCAGGAGGGCTTGCCGAATGTTGGCAGCAGTGATCTGTTCAGCAGCACAGCATAACCCTCTCCGGTCAGAACAATCCTCTTGGGCAGTTCGACATTGCCCTTCACAAGCTGATCAAGACGCTCGGCTTCACTGATCACAACCGTAGCATTCTGCCCATCCACGATCGCACTCAGATGCGGATTACGTGTAGCAACAGCGATCTTTTTCTCAATAATAACTTGCGGCCAGGCAACAGGATTGGAGAGCCAGATACCACTCACATCCACCTCACCACGCTGCCGGCGAGATTCAGGCTGCTGCTGGTGCAGCATCATCTGTATCTCCGCCATCAGGCGATTAAGTCTGCCGCCATCTGCACCTTCATGGTGCCGGTTGGGCAGCATCTTGCCGGAGATCGCTGCAAAGGAGAGGGGTTTTGCATCAAGTGCGTCGCGACAGCTTAACAGCAGTGCAGCTCCGCTATGCAACAGGGTCATACCCTCTTCTGCCAGCAGTGGATTAAGCGTGCTGCACAACCATGCCGCATCTTCACTGCACCATGGAAACAGCCCTTCGGGATAGACCCTGATCGAATCGCGCATCAGTTGGCCATGATATGGCGTAACGCTCCAGCACTGACTGGTCGCGGCAGGCATTACTTCGATCTGCCTAGCCAGCAACGCTGTTACATCTGATCCCTGCAGTGACGCATACCACTCGGCAGGGGTTCGATCAGCCGCATGAAACCAGGACTGCTTACGGTCAGCTAACTGCTTGTCCCATAAAAAAAGATCAGGATGGAGGGTGACTCCATCCTGATGAGGAATTAATGCCTGACTTACAATCAGCATCGAAGCTGCGATTACGACTCCAGAGCCTTTCGCACAGCACTCTCATTGGCATCGATGGTTACCGGTGTAGCCACACCCTTCATGGCTGTATCGGGATCTTTCAGGCCATTACCGGTCAGGGTACAGACAATGGTCTGCCCCGGCTGGAAATAACCGGCTTTGTTCAGTTTAATGATGCCGGCAACAGAGGCTGCTGATGCGGGTTCGCAGAAGACACCTTCAAGGCATGCCAGCATATTATAGGCTTCCAGAATCTCTTCATCGGTTACCGCATCAATGACGCCACCGGACTCATCACGCGCAGCTTCGGCCTGCTTCCATGAAGCAGGTTTACCAATACGGATAGCCGTAGCAATGGTCTCAGGATTCTCAACCGGATGACCCAGCACAATTGGGGCAGCACCGGCGGCCTGGAAACCGAGCATCTTGGGCAGGGATTTGGAGATACGCTTCTCGGCATACTCTTTATAACCCATCCAATAAGCGGTGATGTTACCTGCATTGCCAACCGGCAGTGCGTGGAAGTCCGGTGCAAAACCGAGCTCATCAACAATCTCGAACGAGGCAGTTTTCTGACCCTGAATACGGTAGGGATTCACTGAATTCACCAGCGAGATGGAACCATCGGCAGAGATCTCACGCACCAGCTCCAGTGCATCATCGAAGTTACCGCGAATCTGGATCACCTTGGCACCATAACGCATACCCTGACTCATCTTACCGAGTGCAATCTTGCCATCGGGAATCAGCACATAAGCTTCCATACCGGAGTTGGCGGCATAAGCAGCAGCAGAGGCGGAGGTGTTACCGGTAGAGGCACAGATAATCTTGCGTGAGCCGGCATTATAGGCCTGTGTTACAGCCATGGTCATACCACGATCCTTGAATGAACCGGTCGGATTCAGCCCTTCAAACTTGAGGAAGATATTCAGCTCAGGATTGATAGCGTTGCGCAGATTGAGCGATTCATGCAGCGGTGTATTACCCTCATAGAGGGTGATGACCGCGTCATCCTTGGCTATAGGCAGAAAAGCGCGGTAACGGTTAATGATTCCTTCATATCGAGGCATGGTAATATCCCTTATGCAACGGCTGATTCTTTTCTCAGAATCAGCACATCTTCTTCTACGGCTTCAAGGCCGGTAATGCGACTGATCGCCGCCTGCAGATTTCCTTCGGTTGTATCATGGGTCAGCATCACAATCGGCACATTATGGCTGGCATGACGCTCTTTCTGGGCCAGTGCTTCCAGGCTGATGCGATGATCGGCCAGAATCGAGGTGACCGAGGCAATCACGCCCGGCTGATCTTTCACCATCAGGCGAATGAAATATTCACACTCGGTATCAGCCATCGGCATGGTCGGTTTATCACAACGCGAACTCTCCACAAAACCCATTGGCGGTGCCAGATGTGCAATACCATCGGGGAAACCACTGGCAATATCCATGATATCGGCAACCACTGCCGAAGCCGTTGGGCGTTCACCCGCACCACGACCGAAATACATAGTGTGCTCTACAAAGTCGCCGGAGATCTGCACAGCATTATAGGAGTCTGAAACCTGTGCCATCTGTGAAGTCAGTGGCACCAGTGTCGGATGCACACGCATCTCAACAGCCTCAACTCCGGCTCCATGCGGCTTGGCGATACCGAGCAGCTTGATACGGTAACCCATCTCATGGGCGGACTCGATGTCGGCAGCTGTAATTTTACTGATGCCTTCGGTAAACACCTCTTCAAACTTGATCTTGGAGCCAAATGCCATGGCTGCCAGAATCGAGAGTTTCTGGGCTGTATCGATGCCTTCAACGTCAAAGGTTGGATCAGCTTCTGCGTATCCCAACGCCTGTGCCTCTTTGAGAACATCAGCGTAATCGGCACCCTCATTCTCCATCTTGGTGAGAATAAAGTTGCATGTACCGTTAAGAATACCGTAGACCGACTCGATAGCGTTGGCAGCAAGGCCCTCACGCAGTGCTTTCATGCAGGGAATACCACCACCGACTGCCGCTTCAAAACCGATCTGCAGGCCATTGGCAGCAGCTACAGGAAACAGCTCCTCGCCATGCTTGGCAATCAGCGCCTTATTGGCGGTCACCACATGTTTGCCATGCTCCAGCGCAGTTGCCACAAAAGTGCGGGCCGGTTCATATCCACCGATCAGCTCAACCACCAGATCAACATCATCAGCTGTCACAACATCGTTAGCATCACTGCTTAAGCGGACGCCGGAGAGATCAAGACCACGGTCACGATCCAGATCGCGGTCAGCAGCAGCAACCAGCCTCACCTGCTTACCAAGGCGCCGGCTGATCAACTCTTTCTGCTCGATCAGGATACGGGCTACTCCGGTACCTATCGTACCAAGTCCCAGCAGCCCTACTCTCAATTCAGTCATTTAAAACTCCATTTTTTTCACCACAGAGATCACGAAGTGCACGAAGAATAACATGTATTGATACTTCGTGATCTTCGTGCACTTCGTGGTTAATCCGCCTCTATTTTCCTGCGTTGAGAAACTGGCGCATGCCGCGCAGTGCCTGACGTGTTCTGTGTTCGTTCTCGATCAGTGCAATGCGCACATGGCTATCGCCGTAGTCACCAAAACCGATACCAGGAGAGACCGATACACCACCCTCTTTCATCATGCGCTTGGCAAACTCAAGCGAACCCATCGCTTTGAACTCATCGGGAATCTCAGCCCAGACAAACATCGATGCCTTCGGCTTCTCAGCCATCCAGCCCATCTGATGCATACCATTAATCAGCACATCGCGACGTGACTGGTACATGGCACGAATCTCTTCCACGCAATCCTGTGGCCCGTTCAATGCTGCACATGCGGCAATCTGTAGCGGCTGGAAAGTGCCGTAATCGAGATACGACTTAATCTTGGCTAGGGCTGCCACAATATCTTTGTTGCCGACCATGAAGCCCATACGCCAACCCGGCATATTGTAGGTCTTGGAGAGGGAGTAAAACTCCACCGCCACATCCTTGGCTCCGGGCACCTGCATGATCGAAGGGCACTGATACCCGTCAAAGGTGATCTCGGCATAAGCGATATCGGAGATGACAATCAGATCATTCTCACGCGCAAAATCGACAAGTTTCACATAAAAGTCGAGATCAACCACCTGAGCTGTCGGGTTGGAGGGGAAATTAACCACAATGATTTTCGGACGCGGCCAGGAATCTTTTACCGCCTTTTCAATATCGGCAAAGTAGTCACGTTCAGGCCCCATCGGCACATGGCGGATATCGGCACCGGCAATAATAAAACCATAAGGGTGAATCGGATAAGCAGGATTCGGGGTGAGGATAAGATCACCGGGTGAAGTGATCGCCACTGCCAGGTGAGCCAGTCCCTCTTTGGAGCCGATGGTAGCAATCGCTTCGGTTTCAGGGTCGAGGTCAACATCAAACTTGGTTTTATACCAGCCACAGATCGCCTTACGAAGTCCGGGAATACCCTTGGACATCGAGTAGCGATGGTTGCGACCATCCTGTGCAGCCTCACACAATTTATCGACAATATGCTGCGGCGTCGGCTGGTCGGGGTTACCCATGCCGAGATCGATAATATCTTCGCCGGCGTGGCGAAGCTCCATCTTCAGTTGATTAACAACTGCAAACACGTAAGGAGGAAGACGTTTGATCTTTTCAAATTCGCGCATGAATAAGGTTTTTCTCCGCTGAAAGGTAACCTGTAAAAGGATTGCCGAGACTACGAAGCAGGCCTATTACGGTCAAGGAAGGGTAAATCATTCTCATTCAGAAACAACAGTCTCTCATGCAACGCGTGTTTCACTTTGTAAGAAAAGCTGCCTTAGCAAGACATACCTTCTATCCGGCGCACTAGCCTGTAGGGGAAGATATGCTCAGTGACTATATTGATACATTTTATACAGGACTCTCCGCACTACTGCTGATTGCATTCAGCCTGTTGATCATCACGGTGATCATACTGTTTATCATCGATATCACCCAGACCCGCTATGCCGTTCGCCGTAATTATCCGGTGATTGGTCGGTTTCGCGGCCTGTTTGAACATCTCGGTACCTTCTTCCGCCAATACTTCTTTGCCATGGATCGCGAGGAGATGCCGTTTAACCGGGCCCTGCGCGAGTGGGTCTACCGGGCGGCCAAGAATGAGGACAATACCATCCCGTTCGGCTCTACCCGAGATCTCAGCCCGGCTGGCAGTATCTCCTTTGTAAACTGCCCCTACCCCACACTGGATGTCGATGCGGCAGAGACAGAGCCTATGGTTATCGGTACCGGTTGCCGAACCCCGTATACGGCAACAAGTTTCTTCAACATCTCAGGCATGAGTTACGGAGCGATCTCCAAAGTAGCCGTGCAGGCACTTTCAAACGGCGCTGCCAAAGCTGGCTGCTGGATGAATACAGGAGAGGGTGGGCTCTCCCCTTACCATCTTGAAGGCGGTTGCGATATTGTCATGCAGATCGGCACTGCCAAATATGGCGTACGCGACGAGAAGGGTGAACTCTCTGATGATCGCTTGCGCGAACTGGCAGCCATCGAACAGGTGCGCATGTTTGAGATCAAGCTCAGTCAGGGTGCCAAGCCGGGTAAAGGCGGCATTCTACCAGCGGCCAAGGTGACGGCTGAAATCGCCACCATTCGCGGCATCCCGCAAGGTGAAGATTCGATCAGCCCCAACCGCCATGTAGATATCGACAATCCCGGCCAGTTGCTGGATATGATTGCACGTGTTCGCGAAGTCACCGGCAAACCGGTCGGTATCAAACTGGTGATTGGCGGCTGTAATGTGCTCGATAATCTCTTTGATGCGATCAAAGAACGTGGTGTTGAGAGCGCCCCCGACTTTATCACCCTCGATAGCTCCGATGGTGGTACAGGTGCCGCCCCTCAACCCTTGATGGATTTCATGGGACTGCCCCTGAAAGAGAGCCTGCCAATGCTGATTGATCATCTGGTCGGTTATGGCTTGCGCGATCGGGTACGCGTCATCTGCTCAGGTAAACTGATCACCCCCTCAGGTATCGCATGGGCACTCTGCATGGGGGCAGATTTTATCGTCTCAGCACGCGGTTTCATGTTTGCACTCGGCTGCATTCAGGCCATGCAGTGTAACAAAAACAGCTGCCCGACCGGCATCACTACCCACCAGAAACGGTTGCAGCGCGGACTTGATCCGACAGATAAAGCGGTGCGTGTGCATCACTATGCAAATCATATCCAGCATGATGTCGGTGTGATTGCCCACTCCTGCGGCGTTAAGCATCCCCGCCAGCTACAGCGCAGACATGCCCGCGTGGTTACAGGCGAAGGCAGCAGCACTGGCCTGCACATACGCCATCCTGAAACCATTGAGGGTTATCCGCATGGAAAACCACAGGAGCAAACATGAATAATATCGAACATTTCCCCTTGATGATTCCAGGCTCCCTCCAAACAGATGGTAAAGCTCTGGAGGTTTTCTCCCCCTATGATGGCTCTCTGATTGCAACGGTTACGATGGCCAACGCCAAATCGGTTGAGCAGGCGCTCCTCAATGCCAGAGCACTGTTTGAAAAGCGTAATGGCTGGTTAACGCAACCACAACGCATCGCCATCCTCGAAAAGGCCGTGGATCTGATGAGTGATCGGGCTGAAGCGCTGGCAGTTGAAGCAGCTCGTGAAGGCGGCAAGCCATTGCTTGATTCCCGCATTGAGATGGTTCGCTGTATCGACAGCATCAATATCTGTATCCATGAGTTACGCACGCATGCAGGCGAATCCATCCCCATGGGCAGCAATGCAGCATCGGCAGGACGCCTTGCTGTCACCTCTAAAGAGCCCATCGGGGTCGTGGTGGCTGTCAGTGCCTTCAACCATCCGTTGAACCTGATCGCACATCAGATTGGTCCGGCCATCGCCACAGGCTGTCCGGTCATCGTCAAACCGGCTGCAGATACCCCGCTCTCATGCATTCGTCTGGTGAAACTATTTTCTGAAGCTGGCCTGCCTGATGGCTGGTGTCAGTTTGTTATGCCGGAGTCGAGAGAACTGTCGGAAGAGCTGGTGAGCGATGAACGTGTGGCATTTTTCAGCTTTATCGGCAGCCCCGGCGTGGGCTGGTATCTGCGTTCCAAACTGGCAGCAGGCACCCGATGTGCACTGGAGCATGGTGGTGCAGCTCCGGTCATTGTAGCCGCCGATGCCGATATCGACCGGATACTGCCCAGCCTGATGAAAGGTGCATTTTATCATGCCGGACAGGTCTGTGTTTCCGTGCAACGGATTTTTGCACACAAGTCCATCGCCAAAGCGCTTGCTGAGAAGATAAAGGATGCCGCAGTCGCGTTGGTGGTCGGTGACCCGCTATCAGACAAAACAGAAGTCGGGCCTCTGATCCGTGAAAAAGAGGCGGAACGTGTGCATCAGTGGGTTCAGCAGGCGGTAGCAGCAGAAGCCGACCTCATGTGTGGTGGCAACAGGCTTGAAAACAACTGCTATGCGCCAACGGTGATTTTCAGTCCCCCGCTTGATGTCAACGTCTCCACCAAAGAGATCTTTGGCCCGGTGGTCTGCATCTACCCCTATGAGGATATCGATAGAGCCATTGAGATTGCCAATTCACTTGATGTTGCATTTCAGGCTTCGGTATTCAGCCGTGATATTGATACGGCTCTCTATGCCGCCAACCGACTTGCCGCCTCAGCCGTGATGATTAATGACCACACCGCATTTCGTGTCGACTGGATGCCATTTGCAGGGTTGAGAAGGTCAGGCCTTGGGGTTGGCGGCATCCCCTACACCATGCACGACATGCAAATTGAAAAAATGATTGTGATTCAATCAGGAGGCCTGTCATGAAAACATCGGAATTGCTTGTAGCCTGCCTCGAAGAGGAGGGTATCGAATATATTTTCGGCATCCCCGGCGAGGAGAATGCCGACTTCATGATGGCGCTGGAGCAATCGGACGCCATCAAATTTATTCTCACCCGCCATGAGCAGGGCGCGGCCTTTATGGCCGAGGTGTATGGCCGCCTGACCGGCACCCCTGCAGGTTGTCTCGGCACGCTGGGTCCGGGAGCCACCAATCTGATTACCGGTGTTGCCGATGCCAATATGGATCGCGCCCCGATGATTGTGCTGACCGGTCAGGGTGCATCTACACGACTGCATAAGGAGTCGCACCAGATCATGGATGTGGTGGCGATGTTTAAACCGGTCACCAAATGGGCCACCACCATTCTGCATCCGGCTTCTGTACCTGAAATTGTGCGCAAAGCCGTGCGTCTGGCACGCAGTGAAAAACCCGGCGCCTGCCTTATCGAACTACCTGAAGACATTGCCAAGATCGATACGGATGCAAAACCAATGACACCACACCGCTATCGCCGACCGGTCGCTGATCCTGAGCAGATCGACAAGGCATTTACGATGTTACGGGCTGCCAAACGGCCCATCATTCTGGCCGGCAACGGCTGCATTCGTCGACGTGCCAGTGCTGAGTTGCGTCGTTTTTGTGAAACCACAGGCATTGGTGTGATCAACACTTTCATGGCCAAAGGCTGTGTCGATATGGATGCGGATTACTGCCTCTATACCATCGGCCTGCAGGCCAAAGATGTGGTTTCCTGCGCACTGGATGCCGCTGATCTGGTCATCACCCTGGGATATGACATGGTGGAGTATCACCCTCGTCTATGGAACAAAGAGAAGGACAAACAGATTATCCATATTGATTTCATGCCTGCGGAAATTGATCAGCAGTATCATCCGGAGCTGGAGCTGGTGGGTGATCTGGCCCATACGCTGGCCACCATCAATGACAACATCGACACGCTCGGGGCGGTGCAGCGCAACCTCTCACAACAGAGCGCGACAAGAGCTGAGATGCAGCGCCAGTTGCTGGAGTATGCTGATGATGAGACCGAAGGTCTGATCCGGCCACAGAAGGTGCTGGCTGATGCCAGAGCTGTGATGGGCGCAGAGGATATTCTGCTCTCTGATGTCGGTGCCCACAAAATGTGGATCGCCCGCTATTACCAGTGCCATGAACCCAACACCTGCCTGATCCCTAACGGTTTCTGCTCGATGGGCTTTGCCCTGCCCGGCGCCATTGCCGCAGCCATGGTGCATCCGGATCGCAATATTCTCGCTATCTGCGGTGATGCCGGATTTCTGATGAATGTGCAGGAGATGGAGACCGCCAAACGGCTGAACAGCAATATCGTTGTCATGGTCTGGGAAGACAACGCTTATGGTCTGATCGCCTGGAAACAGCAGAATGAGTTTGGTCATCACACGGACCTCGCCTTCGGCAATCCGAACTGGATGCTTTTAGCCGAATCGTTTGGCTGGCATGGCCATCATGTTAAGAAGAGTGTCGAGCTTCAGGACACATTGAAACAGGCCTTTACCGAGTCCGGTCCTAGCCTGATTGTGATTCCGATCGACTACCGCGAGAATATGCTGCTGACAGAAAAGATGGGCGATATTGTCTGTTCCATATAACGGAGAACACATGAATTCAGATTACGATTATATAGTGATTGGTGGCGGCAGTGGTGGTGTAGCCACCGCCAGACGTGCGGCTGAATATGGCGCAAAGGTCCTGCTGGTTGAATCCAGTCGCCTTGGTGGCACTTGCGTGAATGTCGGCTGTGTGCCGAAAAAGGTGATGTGGAATGCAGCGGATATCCATCACCATCTGGAGCAGGCTGAAGGTTATGGGTTTGCTGTAGGAGAGCGGCAATTTAACTGGTCTAAGTTGAAGCAGCGCCGTGATGCCTATGTGAAAAATCTCAATGAGGTTTACGGGCGCCTGCTTGATAGCAGCAGTGTCGATGTGGCGTATGGGTTTGCCAGCTTTATTAATGACAAAACGATAGAGGTCGAAGGTCTCCAATACCGTGCTGAGCATATCGTTATTGCCACCGGCGGTTATCCCACCATCCCGGACATCACCGGAGCAGAGCTGGGTATCAGCTCCGATGGTTTCTTTGCACTGGAAGAGAGGCCTGAACGTGTTGCCATTGTCGGCAGTGGCTATATCGCAGTAGAGATTGCCTGCATGTTCAATGCACTGGGCTCAGAAGTGACCATGTTGTTGCGCAAACAGCAGCTGCTACGCCCCTTCGATGTGAGCGTGCGCGAGGCTTTGACAGAACATATGCTCGAGAGCGGCATCAATATTATCCCCAACACACAGATCTCTTCGGCGCGCCAACTTGCCGATGGCTGCATCGAGATTCAGTGCAATAATCATGAAACAATCCTGCATGTTGATGCGCTGCTCTGGGCAATCGGACGCCGCCCTGCCACGGACAAACTCAACCTTCATGCCGCCGGTATCGAAGTGAATGCAAACGGGACGATTCCCACCGACGCGTTTCAGAATACGAATCAATCGGGCATCTATGCCATTGGTGATATTACCGGACGGGCACAACTCACCCCTGTAGCAGTCGCTGCCGGACGCAAGCTGGCAGCGCGACTGTTTGATAACCATGCCGACAGCAAACAGGACTATGATGATATCCCCACCGTAGTATTCAGCCACCCACCTATTGCCACGATAGGCAAAACTGAGGATGAGGCGCGTGAGCTGCATGGCGATGCGGTAAAAATTTATCAGACACGGTTTACACCGATGTACTACGCATTTGCTGAAGAGAAGCCGAAAACCACCATGAAACTGATCTGTCTGGGCCGCGAGGAAAAAGTGATCGGCTGTCATATGATTGGTATGCATGTGGATGAAATGCTGCAGGGCTTTGCCGTGGCTATCAAAATGGGTGCAACCAAGCAGGATTTTGATCGCGCTGTTGCCATCCACCCCACCAGTTCTGAAGAGCTGGTTACAATGCGGTAATATGGACGGCGCTCACCTTTTTGATCCTGCTACAGCTGTACTGCTGGGCTGTCTGTTTCTATTGATGCTGGCCTTCCTTCGTCACTACACACAGAAGACACCCCTGCCCTATGAAGCGTGGATCATTCTGGTGGGTATCGTTTATGCGCAAATTCAGCCGCATCTGGCGCTACTGCCACCGGTCGGATTCCAGCCTGAGGTGATCATGCTGATGATTCTACCGCTGCTTATTTTTGCTGAGGGGCGCTCTGTACATATTCAGAGTCTGTTACAGGTTGCCTATCCTGTAGCATATCTTGCTGTTGCTGGCGTCCTGTTTGTTGCTGCTACGATCGGTTTTTCAATCGCCTGGTTGATGGGTATTGAGCCGATTCACGGACTGCTGCTCGGTGCAGCTCTGGCGGCAACTGATCCTTCGGCTGCAGGTGTGGTGTTACGCCGCTTCTCGATTCCTGAGAAACTACTGATGACTATTGAAGGCGAGTCGCTGTTTAATGATGGCGTTGCCATTGTCCTGTTCACGACAATCGCTGGCCTTGTCCTGTTTGAACAGCAGGTAACATTTACTTCTGTTGCGCTGGACACACTCTGGATCGTACTGGCTGCTGCACCAATTGGCTGGCTACTGGGATGGGTCACGGCCAAAGTGGTTGTCATCTGGTCTGTGCGCAATGAGTTCACCGGATTGACCCTTACTATTGTTTTGGCTTACGGCACATTCCTGCTGGCAGAACATCTGCTGCATATCTCCGGCATTATTGCGGTTCTCTTTGCTGCCCTGGCATTTGTGCGCGGCAGGTACACCAAATGTGAAGAGATGAAGCGGGATGGTAACGATGCTTTTCAGTCATTCTGGGCCTACATCGCAACACTGGCTGGCAGCACTGTCTTTTTCATGCTCGGTGTTGCGATAGGTGAACACACCTTTGTTCTCAGCTGGGCTATTCCGGGCATCGTTCTGATTGTGCTTCTCTCAAGGGTTGCGCTGATCTATGCCAGCCCATGGTTCGTCTCCTCCTGCAGACGCTGGCCTATGGCCTGGCGGCATGTGCTGACACTGGGCGGCTTACGTGGTGCCATTCCAGCAGCGCTCGTGCTGACCATCCCCGCTGAATATGCCTATCGGGAGGATTTTCTCTGTCTGGTCTTTGTGGTGGTGACGACAACACTGTTTATCCAGCCACTTCTACTGAAAACCTACCTGAAAAGGGCTCCGATTGAGTCTGACTGAACTGCTATGACTTGCACAAAGGAGAAGATATGCAACAACAACCGATAGTCGTCACTGTATTTCGCTGGGCCGGTGCATGGGGGCCATTCAAGGTGACCATCCCCTGTGGTGAATGCTCTCTGACCAAAGACGTAATCCATGACACCATCGAGAAGGAACTGGCGGGAATCCCGGTAGAGCTGGAGCTGCGGGAGTGGCTTACAGAGTGGTGGCGGCCTCTGTTCAAGGGTGGCTGGCATGCTCCCATCGTAATTGTGAACAATAAGGTAATCAGCCAGGGCGCGGCGTTAAATCGCGGTGTTCTGACTCAGGCAGTCATTGAAGCCTATGCGGGCAGAGAGCCGATCAGCGGAACCCACCTTTTCGGCAAAAAAACGTGCCCACACTGTGTGCGCGCTAAGGGATACCTTGAGAAAGCCAAGATTGATTACACCTATCATGACGTCGTTGAAAGCCCGCGCGGCCTGTATGAGATGCTTGCCAGAGTCAAACCGATCGTTGGCGCTAAAACTCCGATTACAGTTCCCCAGATTTGGGTTGATGGAGACCATATCGGCGGCGCAGATCAACTTAGTGAAATTATTCATAACACGGTAGAGCCCAATATGGATCGCGGCCAGTGTTCAATCTCTCCCCAACGCTAGCTGATGTTGTTTGAGATTCAGATGACTCCAATATATCTACCGAAACGTCTTAGCGATGACCTTCTCTATCGCAGCTTAAGTGTCGTTAACGGCTAACCATGTATTTTTTACCACACATCAGTAATGCCAATCATCCAGAGTAAATTCAAGCCTGCCTGGTGGCTAAGGAGTGGTCATGCCCAGACGCTCTGGCCCAAGCTGTTCCGCCTCAAACCAAAAATGGAGATGGCGTGGCAACGCGTGGAACTCATCGATGGTGATTTTATTGATCTGGTCTGGTCGGGTCCAAAAGAGGGGCGAACAGTACTGCTGCTGCACGGCCTTGAGGGCAACATCAACTCTCCATATATCCTCGGGTTGATGCATGAGCTTGAGTTACGCGGCTACCGCTCCTGCCTGATGCATTTCCGTGGCTGCAGTGGTGAGCCCAACCGTCTCTCTGAAAGCTATCACAGTGGCAAAACTGCTGATCCGCAGCAAATTCTCTGGTATCTGAAAGAGCATATGGATATAGATCTGTATGCTGCTATTGGTGTCTCACTCGGTGGCAATGTACTGCTTAAATGGCTGGGTGAACAAGGTTGTGCAAGCTCACTGAAAAGAGCAGCAGTGATGTCCGTCCCATTCAGCCTCGGGCATGCTGCTGAACGCATGAACAGAGGCTTCTCACGTTTCTATCAGTGGCATCTGATCCGCTCCTTGCAAAAGGGTTACAAAAATAAATTTGCACGCATCCCCTCCCCCTTATCTGTCGATGTTGATGGACTCGACAGTTTCAGGCTATTTGATGATCAAGTCACAGCCCCACTCAACGGATTTAAAGGGGCGGATGATTATTATACGCAGGTCAGCAGTCGCCAGTTCATTCCGGATATCTGCGTACCTACTCTGATTCTTCATGCCGTTGATGATCCCTTCATGTTTCCATACTCGGTTCCTCATGAAGATGAACTGCCGGAGAATGTCTGGCTGGAACTTGTTGAGCATGGTGGCCACGCAGGTTTTATTAGTGGTGTTATGCCAGGTCAGGAGAAATACTGGGGTGAACAACGTTTGGTGGAATGGATCGATAGTGTCTGAAAACAGTAGAACTATGCCAAAAGAGAGGTGCTACCATGACACATATCAGTGAAATCCATATCCGCTTTGGTGATATTGATGCCATGGGCCACGTGAACAACAGTATCTACCTGCAATATTTTGAGCAGGCTCGTATGCTCTGGTTCAAAGAGATGATCGGTTCAGATTGGAACTGGACTACCGACGGCATTGTTCTCGCCCACTGCGAGATCGACTATAAACAACCACTCTATCTGCATGACCGGGCTGTGATCGAAACCTCGATAGAACAGCAAGGAAGGGCAAGTTTCACCGTGGGCTACCGTATCATCAAAACAGAAGATGACAGAGAGCTACTGGTCGCCACGGGAAACACCGTGCTCGTGTGTTTTGACCATCAATCTCAAAAGGCAAAATCTATTCCAAAAGAGTGGCGAAAAAGGATGAGTGCCACCTAGATGTATAAATTAAGCCGAGCGGTTTGAAGCAGGTTTACCGACCTAAATCACCTCTTTACTGACTGCGTCAGAGTCAGTGATGTCGGTTCCGGGTCTGGTCTGGCGCAGCGCGGAACTGATAATGGTAATTCGATCTCCGATTTTATTCTCCAGCCAGAAGAACATCTTGTTAAACCAGTTTACACGTACACGCAAAAACTGAAGTCCCCGTCTAGCACGCGGGCTTGTGCAAATGAGTGCCGTCAAACTTGCCGCAATTATCAGTGTTCCTCCGGGAATCGGAGTAAGCATGGAAACAAGCCCAAGCAGCAACGTAACAGTGGCTATGACGGCAATGATAGTTTTTACCATGTGGTGCTCCTGTTATCACGTGACCTGTGCAGATTTCTGAGTCCACTTGAACAGACCAAAAATCAAAATACAGAGAGCCAGGGACACATAGCAGAGAGGCAGCCAACCAAATCCTATAGGGCAGGCATGTCCGTTGATGATCTCCAGCGCAGTGCCTGAGAGTGCAATCAGGAATGTGATAGCCCATCCGCTCAGGAAAACAGGCGTCGAGATGTGTTTTACCGGGATGGAAAGCAGCAAGGCCAGGAACATCAGGCCGTAACCAATGGTTACAATATAGCAGATCGGTAAACCGACTATGTTCGGGCAGCTTTCTGCACCCGTTATCTGCAGATAAGAGACCTTCACGACACCGCTTAACCCTATGGCGACAAAGCACCATAGGGCTAAGCGTTTTACATATGTCGTATTCAAAATTTAGAAACGAACCAGTGTATTATCAAATGAACCGTTTTTGCTTACCACTTTGCCATTGAGATAGGATACATTGATCTCCGAGACCTTCTCATCACGCAAACCAAAAATGATGATTCGCGAGCTATCTGAGCAGAGCCCCTCGCCGGAAACATAGGGGCGACTCAGTGTACGACCATCCGTAAGCTTGACGGTAACCGTGGCGCCAATTGAGCCCACCGTATGAGGCAACTCCACCTTCAGATAGTTGCCTTTTCCGGCATGGCTGAGAAATAGTTTGGAATCGCCATTGAGGTTGGCATGCACAATGTCAGGGCGACCATCACCATTGAAGTCTGCAGTCAGCGGTGAAATCGAATAGGTCTGGTTGATCACGCCCGCCTCTTTTTCTGCCGGAGCAAATTCACCATTGGCTTTTTGCAACAGCAGGCGCCCGTTCAAGCGAAGGAATGGCACTTTATGAGGCGGCAAGCCGATATAGTTCTCAGAAACGAGCAGGTCTTCCATGCCATCAAGATTGAGATCTTCAAACACGCCGCCCCATGAGAACTCATAGTCAGCGATCTTGACCTTGGCGGCGACATCTTCAAATTTAAAGCCGCCTCTGTTTTGAAACAACATCCATTTCCAGTTACTCACCTGCTCATCAGTGAGGTCACCACGAATCATGAAATTAGGTGGCGTTGAGCCAACATTGGAGAAGAAGAAGTCAACCAGCCCATCGTTACCCAGATCGGTGATACCCAGACCCATCGGATAGCTGAATTCATTCGTATTAGGGTTGCTTACCCGCTCAAACTTCATGCCACCCAGGTTTCGCCAGGTCACAACGTGGCCTGTGTCATGGGCAACAATCAAATCCTCTTTGCCATCGCGATCAATGTCGATGAAGGCCGACTGAAAGGTGTTATGTTTATAAGTGAGCCCTGCCTGATCGGTCATGTCGGTAAAGGTGTTGTCACCGTTATTGATAAACAGTCGGCTTGAGCCACCGTACCCTTCACGAAACAGGTTCTGACCTTCAACCAGATCATGACGAATATAACCTGCAACATACATATCAAAGGCACCGTCACGATTCAGGTCAGCAATAGCGATAGAGAGCGGCACGGTGCCATCAGGCATGGCTGCATTAAGCTTGGTTGAAGTGAATGAACCCTGATTGTTCTGATGTAGCCAGATACCGTCCTGGCGCGCCACGAGAAGATCCTGACTACCATCACCGTTCACATCCAGAACGACACTTCCATAACTGGCAGCATTGCCTTTGGTAAGACCGGCAGCGCCCTCTATGGCGACCAGCTGATTATTTTTAAACTTGAAGAGCCCGTCCGGGTTATTTTGTCCACCACCTAAAAACAGCTCTTCGATGCCATCGCCATCAATATCAATGATGGCCGATGCCAGAAAAGGCAGGCTGACTGTAAAGTCGTTACCCTGATTGAAAGCAATGGCTGATGCCGTAAAGGTTGGCACCTCAACACCGGTCAGATCAACATCATAATCATCCTGTCTGTCCATCATGGATTTACCTGTCAGCATGGCCATAATGAGGATCACCAAAGCTACAACAGTAAGCAAAAGCCTTTTTAATATACGCATATCTCTACCCCTTGATACTTTTAGAATAAAAAATTGAGAACACAAACAGCACCGCAAATGCAACATTCAGTGCAATAGGCATCAGGTAGATGCCAACAGCCGGTGCAACAGCCCAGATAGCAAAGCTGACCAGAATAAGCAGAATAGGATTAAGCCCTGCTACCCAGCGCGGATAATGGCTACGTCCGGAGAACACCAGCCAGACAAAGATCACTGAAAATCCCAATACAGCAAGGCGTGTTATCTGCAGCAGGTTTTCGTAACGCAACTCATAGGCTGCAATCAGAGATGAAACGCTTGAGACATCACTGAAATTGATAAGCCCGCTTACGCTCGAACGGGAGCCGATCCAGACTGCACCGATGATGATGCCATACGACATAATGGCAAATGCAATACGTGATGCCATGCGATTGGCCGGTTCCAACATCTTCATGATGTGCCAGAAGCCAATAATATATAGCGGAGCGGCAAGCACGCCTATGAAATGACCGACGGATGCTCTCCCTGCATCAATGCCCTGCATGAATGCATAACCACCAGCCTCACCAAAGCGCCCCAAGGGATCAAAATGCAGCAGGAACTCTCCTGCGCCCACAAGAACAGCAGCGATCAGTCCAATCACTCCGGCAATAACAAGTTGTTGTCTATTATCAATTCCCATCTTCTCTCCTTAATAAAACAGATGAGTCGGGCAGAGGCCTGATAGCTTACAAAAGAATATATCCAGAACTCCCCTTATCACTTTTGTCTGGTCTCTCACGTAAGCCAGTGAGTTTCCAACCCCTCTTTCAATGCAGTTCTGGCGCGATGAAACAGCACATAAGCATGCCCTGATGTAATTTCATGAATCTGACAAATCGATGTAGTATCGTGATGACCCAGTTCCCGTTGAAGGAACAGCTCCTTCTGCATTGCAGGCAGTCGATTAATACAGAAGAGCAGCACCTCACTTAGCTGCCGATTATGGAGTTGTAATTCAGGGCAGTTTTGCCGTTCAGGGAGATGCTGCAGCCAGTAGTTATTATCACTGTTATTATCAAGGACTGTTTCAACTTCGATCTCACGCATCAAATCCCTCTGGCGAATCAGGTAGCGAATATGATCATTAATCTTATGCTTAAGAATGCCGACCAACCATGTGCGCAAAGCTGACCTTCCATCAAATGTCAGCCTGTTTTTCCATGCTGCCAAATAAGTTTCCTGAACAAGATCTAAGGCAGCCTCTTCATCGAACAGTCGTGATATCGCAAAACCAAACAGATAATCCCTATGTTCTGTTACACATGATTGAAAGTTACTCTCTGTGACCACAAATCATCCCCTTATTGAATCCTAGGCCTCGGGATTATTGAAACTTATGGCATTAATATTCAATACCCTTAAACATAATATGGTCGAATGGACTCTTTTATAGTCCGATCAGCTAAACTCAGATAATCATAAACTCATGATGTTTCTCATATGGAAGCGATGATGTAATCTACGGTATGGATATTATTTCGGATGTTTTGCACACGCTTCGTTTTACGGGCAATGTCTTTATGCGTGCCAATATGGCTGGCGAATGGGGTGTCCATTATCAGGCTATAGACCTGCCAGTCTTTCACTATCTGATGCGTGGAACAGCATGGATCGCTACCGAGAATCAGAAATCATTCACTAAGCTTGAAGCCGGTGATGTTATCTTTCTGCCTTCTGGAACAGGCCATTTTATTGCCAGCTCCCCGGAGTCTGAGTGTACAAAAATGACCATTGTGCCCGATGAGACCTGCATGCCGACAGAGATCTCTGATGCCGATGCAGAGCAGCAGGTTCTATGCGGTGTTTTCCTCACCAAGGATGATTTCCAGCACCCGCTATTCACATCGCTACCTGAATTAATGCACGTTAAATTCTCCAGCATCCATAGCTCAGAAGCATTTCATCCACATGTTGCTCACCTTATCCACACAGCGATTAGCAACGGATATGGTGGCACGGATATTTTAATCGACCGACTCTACGAAATACTGTTCATCCAACTTCTGCAACAATATTTCAGCGGCAACAGACATGTAGACAGCTTTTACAATGCCCCGGCTATGACTCGGGTAGGCGATATCTTAAAAGAGATCCACCTCAATCCCGGCAAAGCGTGGACACTGGATGAGATGGCTGAAGGCGCTTACATGTCCCGCTCTGCATTCACTGCCAATTTCCGTAAATGCGTGGGTATGTCTCCGATGACATATCTCACCATGTGGCGGATGAACAAAGCCCGCTCACTGATCCGTAATACCGGCCTGTCATACAGGGCCATTGCCAAAAAGGTGGGTTACAGAACACAGATGGGCTTGAACAAAGCTTTTAAACAGCAGTTCGGTTACTCCCCCAAGGAGCTACGCAAGTAGTTAGCCTTACTCTCTGTTGTTAGGGTAGTCAGCAGGCATCTCCCAGAAGTTGTCCTCTTTATGAATCAGTGGTCTGTTTTTGCTTCCTGGTTTACTGCTGTCGCGCAGCACACGGATCAAATCTGAACTGGCTGATGGGCTATCAAGAAAATAGGCGTGACTGATAAAACTTCCAACATCGAGTACATTGATAAAACTGACATTTTTAACCGAGGCAAATATCTGCCTTTCAGTGTCGCTGAAATTCTTCGATTCCAGTTTGCCCAGACGCAGTCCTGTCATAAGCGATTCTGAAATATTCAGAGCATTGTCGGTTTGGGCGGTATATATGGTGATTTGACCGATGGCAGGGCCAAACTTTTCAGCCATCAAGCGCTGGCGCATGACACCGAAATCAAGATCAGGCGCAGCCAATATCAGGTTTTTGATGCGCAGGTCCTCTAACGGCCTTTTACCCGCAGCCCGGCTCTCGATCATAAGCTCTCTTAATGCCGTTGTAGTGACATCTGTGCCTCGGCTGTGTGCGATAATGTGGATGTTCTCTATCTCATTGATTGATGCCAGGAGTTTAAGCATCTTCTTCAGATGAAATACCGTAAATTCACCAGACTCCCGATCAACGAAATAACCAAACAGGCCACCATGTGCTGCCGGCCATGTGTAGAGCAGTGGCACCCCTTGCCTGCCACTGAAATGCCATATCTCTGCCAGACTGGCGGCTGCATCATCGAAAGAGTTATTGAAGCCGTGGATAAAGATAACCACATCTTTACGCTGCGTAAGGCTCAGACGTCGGGCTATCTCTTGTTTAAATTGGGCTGCAGTTTTTTTAAACGCCGCCTCTACATCCGGATTGGTTACAGGCCTGCCAGCCACTATGGAGAATGCATGTGGGGTTTCAGGAAACCTGCCCTGTTCGATGCGCTTGCTTACGCTTAATTCATGCGAGCTACTTCTGGATGCAGACTGACTATCTTTTACAAGTTGATCCCAGCTAACATCATCTCCGATATCAACTGTGGCCGAACCAAAAGCGACTGATGCAGAGCGACCACTGCCATATTCAAGCTGCCTCTTTTCAGGATCTGGCAGACGATCTGTCACATAGAGCAGGTCAATGCGGGAGCTCTTATGCTCCACCGTAATGTCAGCGTCGGGATATCCTTTTTCCCCACTGTACATGTTTGGTGTAGGCATCAGTACAGGAGCTGAGGCACAGCCACTTAGGAATAAGATAGAGATGGATATCAATGTTTTATGGTTGAACATACTCCCTCCTCCACCACTGATTAGGATCATTATAATTAGACCGGAGTTATAGTGAAAAGCTTACACTAAAATGAACAACATTAATTCCAGCTCAGCAACATCTGCTCACTCAAGGTAGGAATCGACAATAAAATACGAAACAGCTGACAACAAAAAAGGCCCGCCATAATGGCGGGCCTCTCTATTTTGCGACTGAACTATTCAGATCAGTGTTTGATATCTTTCCAGACTTCTACTTTCAGACGCCAGAGAACCAGAGTCAGAAGCAGCAGGAAGCCCATCACCCAGCAACCAATAGCGCGGCGGGTGTTCTGATGCGGATCACCGATGAAAGCCAGGAATGCAGCCACATCTTCAGCCTGCTGTTTCAGCTCAGCAGTCTCATCTTCATCATGATCCAGCCATGAAAGTGGATCCGGCATGGCGATACGGTTACCCGGGAACACCTTGTTCCAGTTACCATCAGGAACCTTACCTTCAGGATCATGCTCATAACCGATCAGCAGTGAATAGACATAGTCAGCACCACCACGACGGCCAGGAACAATCAGAGACAGATCAGGCGGAGCCTTACCATAGGAAACCACTGCATCTTCAATCGACAGATCAGAGATCATGCCGCTCATCAGTGATTTCTCACCACGCAGTTCATCCACCGCTTCACGGCTCAGGCCGATTTCAGGATAAGCCATCAGACCACGGTAGGTGATGTACTTAGCTGAGTGACAACCCATACAGACGTCAGTGAATACAGTCAGACCACGACGGATCTGCTCCTGATCACTTACATCAACATTGGCATGCTCAAGGTGAGCACCGCCACCACTGGCCACTGCCTGAGATGAGAAACCCATTACCATTGCAGCAACCGCTGCCATCACGAATTTAGTCATCTTCATGTTAAATCCCCTCCGGCACTGGTTTCGTCTTCTCGAATTTCGGCAGCAACGGCAGCGCGAAGAAGAAGAGGAAGTAGTATGCAGTTGCAATCTGACCTACAACTTTAAGTGTTGCAGTTGGTGCAGAGTGACCACAGTAACCCAGTACAATCACATCGATGAAGAACATAATCACCATGATCTTGTAGACCGGACGATAACGTGCCGAACGCACTGCTGATCTGCAGAGGAATGGCAACACGAACAGAATCGCAAGTGAACCACCCATCGCAGCAACACCCAAGAGCTTGCTCTCAAACGAACGCAGGATCGTGTACCAAGGCGTCAGGTACCAGACCGGCGCAATATGAGCAGGCGTCTGCAGGTTGTTCGCAGGTACATAGTTATCCACTTCAATGAAGTAACCACTCATCTGAGGGTTGAAGAATACGATGTAGCAGTAGAAGAGCAGGAAGAAAGCAACGCCGAACGCATCCTTAAGTGTGTAATAAGGATGGAAAGGAATCATCTCTTCAGGCTTGTGCAGATCGATACCTTCAGGGTTGTTGGAGTGAACCACATGCAGTGCATGGATATGGCCACCAACAATCGCTGCCAGCAGCAGTGGGAACAGATAATGCAGTGAGAAGAAGCGGTTCAGCGTTGGATCACCAACTGCAAAACCACCGACCAGAACCTGGCCGATATACTCACCCAATACCGGAATCGCACCGAACAGGTTGGTAATCACGGTAGCACCCCAGAAGGACATCTGCCCCCAAGGCAGCAGATAACCGAAGAATGCAGCACCCTGCATAATCAGCAGAATCACAACACCAATAATCCACAGCAGCTCACGCGGAGCTTTAAATGAACCGTAGTACATGCCGCGGCCGATATGCATATAGACCACAACAAAGAACATTGAAGCACCAACCGCATGCATGTAGCGGATCAGCCAGCCGAAGTTCACATCTCGCATGATGCGTTCCACCGAATCGAAGGCGACGGTGAATCCACCGAATGTCGCTTCTGCTGATGGCTTGTAATACATCACAAGGAAAATACCGGTCAGAATCTGCAGCACCAGCACCAGCAGTGCCAGGGAACCGAAGTTCCACATGTAGTTGAGATTCTTTGGAGCCGGATATTCAGTCAACTGAGACTTAATAATCGCCCCAGCATCAGTTCGCTTGTCAATCCAGGCGAACAGGTCTGTTTTCATAATTTTATCTAACACTTTACCTCCCCCCTGAATTAACCGATCACTACTGTAGTGTCGGTTTTATATTGGTATGGCATCACGTGCAAATTGTGCGGTGCAGGTGAACCATTAATAACGCGTGCTGAAATGTCATAGTAAGAGCCATGACATGGGCAATGCCATCCGCCAGCCCAATCGTCAGGAACAGAATCGCCCCACTCTTTACGGCCTTCAGATGGTTTAAACAACGGAATACAACCAAGATGGGTGCAACTTGCCACCACAATCAAGTATTCAGGTTTAATCGCACGATATTTTCGTTTTTCCGGTGTATCCATCCACTCCTGCTGAACTTCAGCAATGGCTTCAGAATTTACATCCTTCAGCTTGTCGTCGTGGCCATCCACCTGTTTGAGCAGTTCCGGTGTACGATGCACTACAAAAACCGGTTTACCCTGCCACTGAATAGTGACCAGCTGACCGGCTTCGACTGTAGAAACATCAAACTCTGTTTTAGATGCGGCTAGTGTATCCGCAGCCGGCAACATACTGCCGATAAACGGAACAACTGTAGCGCCTGCAGCAACAGCCCCTAAACCACCCGCAGCAACGTAAAGAAAATTACGGCGCGACTGATTTGCTTGATCTGTCATAGACTCTCCTCCCCTCGTACATTTTCAGACTAAATCTAAAGGATGCATGACTATCAGCGAGAATAGTGACGGTCAACCTTTAATGAACGTGAAACCTTACTCCATTCACTGGCGCACTTCAAAAGAAAAAACCCGCCAGCCATGAGGCTGACGGGTTATGATTATCTGAATTAACCCTACTAAAAAACGGGCTAATCTTATGCGTTATCGGCCAGATCTCTGATCTCTTTGATTGCCTTGGCATAATCATCCGTGTTGTAAACTGCAGAACCGGCTACTACCGCATCTGCACCCGCGCCACCCACTTCAGCCGCAGTCTTCACATTGACACCACCATCAACTTCCAGCCATGCATCAGAACCGGCATCATCAAGCATCTTACGTGCTTCACGAATCTTGTCGGTTACCGCATGGATATAAGACTGACCGCCGTAACCCGGGTTCACACTCATCAGCAGCACCAGATCAACGCAGTGCAGTACATTCTTAATGGTAGATACCGGTGTGCCTGGATTCAGACTGACACCTGCTTTCTTACCATACGAGCGAATCAGCTGCAGCGTGCGCTCAAGGTGAATGCATGCTTCCTGATGCACAGTGATGATATCAGCACCGGCATTGGCAAAGGCTTCAACCTGTGTATCGGGATGATTCACCATCAGATGCACATCAATCGGTTTATCGGTATAGCTGCGGATCGCCTTGCAGATGTTATCGCCAATGGTAATCGGCGGCACAAATGAACCATCCATAACATCGAAATGAATCCAGTCAGCGCCCGCTTTATCAACAGCAGCGATCTCGTCACCCAGTCGTGCAAAGTCTGCCGACAGAATGGACGGTGCAATTACAGTACTTTTTTTCATGGAAAGGCTCCCCTAGTTAACGAATCCGGCTTTTTTCATCCTGCGACAGCACAGGCAGGTCAGAGGATGAAAAAAGCCAAATTCTGTTTATTCCCAATTTTTCTGAGAGACCGCAAAATAGCGATTTTTGCCTTATTCGTCCAGCGTGGATAACCATCGGCTCAGTGCTGATATCTGCTCATCAGTGAGCGGTCCACCTACATTTTTGGCAAAGCCGGGCATATGATGAGAACCTGTGCCGTTGGCAATCAGGGCGGAGAAGGCATTCACGTCACCAATATGAGCCAGAGCCGGAGCCACCCCACCTTTGCCACCTTCACCATGGCACATGGCACAGACTGCGCCATAGATATCACGGCCAGCCATCTTTCCTTTGGCAGGCTCAAAATGGCAGGTCGCACACTTGCCATCAAAAATCGAACGCGTTGTCCCCGCCATATGCGGATTCGGACGTATGGTAAAATTAATCCAGGCCTTGCTGGTTTTGCCATCGCCATCGGTCAACATCACCCACTTCTTAATAGCGTCCTGTTTGGCAAAGGTGTCCACCTTCACACTTATGCGTGTAAAACCACCCGGCATCAGCAGTGAATCTTCAGGTTTAACCTCCGTACAGCCACAGGAGGCCTGCAGATCGGCAATCTGCTGCATACTATTGCCGGAGTTGCGCACACGCAGGTAAGCCACCACATCATCGCCCTCTTTCAGGGTGCCCAAATCAACAACTGCAGGTTCAAACACCAGCAGAGAGGCATGCTCCTCCTGTGAAAGCAGTGGTGGCGCTTCACTTGCCGGCTTAACTTGCATCGGCTCTGAGCAGCCATTGATCAGTAAAACAATCACCATCGATAAAAAGAATCGAACCATCATCTGCACAACCACTTCTCCAGCACCTTAGGAACTTCAGTTTCACCTGTCATCATCATCTGCAACTCAGGCGCCTCGCATTGTAATAACAATTCAATGGCTGAGACCACCCCTGTATCCTGCATATCGGCATCAAGCAGCGGCGATAACCATGCGTCCAGCTCCAGCATACCCTGCCGGTTCAAGCGATAGCGCATACGACGGATAAGAATTTCCGGCTCAGTCATAGATTATAAATCAGGATTTACGGGCAATCAGTTTGCGTTTGATATGATTGATCGCCGCGGTTGGATTGAGCTCTTTCGGGCACGCTTCCATGCAGTTCATAATCTGATGGCAGCGATAGAGACGGAATGCATCCTCCACCTGATCAAGACGCGCACCGGTCGCCTCATCACGTGAATCAACAATCCAGCGGTTGGCATGCAGCAGTGCAGCAGGGCCGAGAAAACGGTCGCCATTCCACCACCACGACGGGCATGAGGTGGTGCAGCAGCCACAGAGAACACACTCGTAGGAGCCATCGAGCCTGGCCCGATCCTCCGGTGACTGCAGCCGCTCATGCTCAGGCACCGGTGTAATGGTCTGCAGCCACGGTTGAATCTGGCGGTACTGATCAAAAAAGTGATCCATATCGACAACCAGATCACGAATGACATGCATGCTCGGCAGAGGCCGCACATGAATCGGCTGCTTCAGCCCTGCAATCGGTGTAATACAGGCTAAGCCGTTCACACCATTGATATTCAAACCATCAGAACCACAGATACCTTCACCACAGGAGCGGCGATAGGTCAGTGTGCCATCGAGCTCCCACTTAATATAATTAAGTGCATCCAGCAGTTTCATGCCGCTGTTAAGCACAGGCACTTCAAACGCCTGCATCACCGGTTTGCCACCCTTTTCAGGGTCGTAACGGAATATGGAGAGTCTGATCATCTCACTCATAACCTCCTCCCCTCCGCCCACGGATGGGCGGCTTTAGTAAGCATGGCAAAACCACGCTTTTGGCATGCGTCAAAAGACCGAAGGCACGATGCTCTGAGGCCGTTCAATTAATACACCCTCTTTTTGGGCGGGAACGTTTCAACACTCATCGGTTGTGTACGCACAGGTTTGTAATCCAGCTTCACCCCGTCATCTCCGATGTAAGCCAGCGTATGCTTCTGCCAGAGCGCATCATCACGATCCGGGTAATCATCACGGGCATGTGCTCCGCGCGACTCGGTGCGTGCCAGTGCCCCGGCAGCGGTGGCGCGGGCGAGCCCCATAAGATTCTCCAGCTCCAGCGCCTCAACCAGTTCGGTGTTAAACAGACGGCAGTTATCATCAATACGGGCATTGGCCACCTCAGCAGCGAGCGCCTCGATCTGCTCAACCCCTTCGCGCATCACATCCTCTGTGCGATAAACACTGAAATGATCCTGCATAATCGACTGCATACGACTGCGCAGCTCTGAAATGCGCATGCCCGTTGTCTGACCGGTAGATGCAAACCATTTCTCCACCCGATTAAAACCATCCTTCCAGCAGTCGCTATCAAGCGGAGGGTGGTAACGCTGCTGCTTAAGAAATTCGATTACCCGCTCGCCACAGGCGTAACCGAAGACAACAATCTCCAGCAGTGAATTACCACCCAGTCGATTGGCGCCGTGTACCGAGACACATGCTGCTTCACCGATCGCATAGAGGCCGGGGAACACCCTGGCTTTGTCATCACCATCACTATAGACCACTTCGGTATGAAGATTGGTCGGCACTCCGCCCATGGTATAGTGCATGGTTGGCTGCACCGGAATCGGCTCTTTGGTGCAGTCCACGCCCGCGAAACGCAGTGCCAGTTCATGAATGTTGGGCAGGCGCTGCATAATCAACTCTTCACCCAGATGATCGAGCTTGAGCAGCACATGATCTTTGTTCGGACCACAGCCACGTCCGGCGCGAATCTCCAGCGCAATAGCACGGGAGACCACATCACGACTGGCCAGATCTTTGGCTGTAGGCGCATAGCGTTCCATAAAGCGCTCACCCTCAGCGTTGAGCAGATAACCACCTTCACCACGTACACCCTCAGTAATCAGCGGCCCGACATCGGCAATGCCGGTAGGATGAAACTGGAAAAACTCCATATCCTCAACAGGCAGTCCCGCATCAAGCACCAGTGCGCCGCCATCACCGGTACAGATATGGGCATTGGTTGTTGTTTTGAACACACGCCCTGCCCCGCCGGTTGCCAGAATCACCGCTTTAGCCTGGAACATGTGATAGCTGCCAGAACCGATATCCCACGCCATCACGCCGTGACAGCCATCTGCATCGGTGATCAGATCAAGGGCGAAGAACTCCTCATAAAAATGGGTGCCGGCGCGCAGATTCTGCTGATAGAGGGTATGCAGAATAGCGTGGCCTGTTCGATCTGCTGCTGCACAGGTGCGCAACGCCTGACCACCCTCACCGAATTCACGCGACTGGCCACCAAAGGCACGCTGATAGATCGTACCGTTATCAAGCCTCGAGAAAGCCACACCCTGATGCTCCAGTTCACGCACAATGCGTGGCGCAGCCCGACACATATATTCAATGGCATCCTGATCACCCAGGTAATCCGATCCTTTAACCGTATCATACATATGCCAGTGCCAGTGGTCAGAGAGCACATTACCAAGGGAGGCATTAATGCCACCCTGTGCAGCCACGGTATGCGAACGGGTCGGCAGCACCTTGGTGACAATAGCCACGCGGTAACCCGCATCGGCCAGTTGCAGCGCACAGCGCATACCGGCTCCGCCGGAGCCGATGATCACAACATCATGGAAATGGTTAGTCACCTTATCGGTCGAGAGGTAAGTCATGCGAACGTCTCCAAATATCTATTCAGGGTGTTTGGATTTTGTTCGCAATCAAGGCGCAAGGAGCGCAGAAGCGGAGCGTATTGTTTAATACGGGAGCATTCGAGCACCGCAGCAACGCAGAGTGCGGACAAAAGACGAATGCCATGGGTAGATATTTTCATGCCCAGGCCCAAATAATAGCCAACCACCAGATACCAAAACCGCTCATCATCACCAGCATCGCGCCAATCAGAGGAATGCGCCAGAATATGCGATGAATATAATCCTCAAGAATCACCTTCAGACCTGCATAGGCGTGAATAATCAGTGCCAGAATAAGAATCGTATGCAGAACTCTGGAGTAGATATGATCGACAATATCAAGCAGTGACTGCTGATTAAGTGAGCCACCATAGACTGAGACAAGCAGGAAAAATGGCAGTGGCAGAAGCAGAAGCAGCACAACGGCAGAGAGTCGCTGCCAGTACCAGTCGGAGAGACCGCTGTGAGCTGAACCCGGCTCTTTCACCGTTCTCATAACAGCACCAGCAGCAGTAGTGCAGCAGCGACAGCTGCAGTGGCTATCACAGCCATGGCTGTATTGCGCAGTCCGGCGCGGCTCTCAAACCAGCCTGTATCGATACAGAGAAAACGAATGCCATTGATAAAGTGGTAGATCAGCGCCACACCCATTAGCCAGAGAAAGAGTTTACCCCAACCCGAATGCAGCCAGAGCAGTGTGTTATCAAACTGTTCTGTGCTGCCGGTCATGCCACGCAACAGCCAGAGGTAGATCGGCACAAACAGCACCAGTGCCACTCCACTGGCGCGGTGGGCAAGACTGGCGATCATGGTCGGATGCCAGCGGTAGATACTCAGACGTGGAGATAGTGGTCGTTCTTCTTTTTTCAGTTGATGCTGCATCTACAAAACCTTGAGATCACAGATATTGGACACCATCACTTCTCCCTGCCATCACCCCTTTTCAAGTTTCTGGCGCATGTCAGAGACAAGCTTAGCCAGTTCACCGGCAAGATACCATCCCCCCTTCGCCCCCGCCTTGGCATGCAGGGCCACTGTCGATGAGATCAATTCAGCCAATGTAGCGCCGTCACCTTTGCGGCGAGCAAGCTGGGCGCCGATCATACCGGCAAGCACATCTCCGGAACCGGCCACAGCAAGGTGCGGCGAACCGAACGGATTGAGATAGATATCGCGCTGTGGTGATGCAACCAGCGTTTCAGATCCTTTCAATACAACCCAGCAGTTATAACGGCCAACCAGACGCAACACGGCCTGTTTACGGTCATCCTGAACCCCACCGACGTCTACCCCAAGCAAGCGTGCCGCCTCACCCGGATGCGGTGTTATCACTGTTAAAGCCGAACGCGTCGCAACCTTCTCCTGCAGAGCAGGGTTCACAGCGATAATATTCAGGGCATCGGCATCAATAACCATCGGCTTATCAGATGCAAGCAGCGATTCCAGTAGTGCATCCCTCTCCAGCCCCCAACCGGGCCCAACTACAATAGCGTCAGCCCTCTGCCACGCGGTGGAGGATTCAGGGTGTGCCATCACCTCCAGGTTGGCAGATGCAACAATGGACCACACCTCATCCGGGCAAGCGATGCTGGCCAGACCGGCACCAGCGGCATAGGCCCCAAGTCCTGCCAGTTGCGGTGCACCGGTGTATCCGACTGAACCACCAAATACACAGACATGACCGAAAAATCCTTTATGGGAAAGACGCGGCCTTGGTGGCCAGGCTGCCCTAAGATACTCTTTATTAATCAGACAGGTGCTGTTGACGCAGAAGCAGTTGTTATCATCCTCACAATCACAGGATGCATGCCAGCAGGATTGAATGATCTCATCACTGATACCGATATCTGCAGCATCAAGCAGAAGGCCGGTATAATCACGTCCCTCAGCAAGCCAGTGCCCCCATTTGGAGGCAGCAAGAGGCAGGGTAATCGTGGCATTGACTGCCGCGCCAAGCAGAGCGCCTGTATCTGCACAGATACCACTGGCGATATCAATGCTGATAACAGGACGATCACAACTGTTAATTCTAACTACCGTCTCCGCCATCAAACCTTCCAGCGGGCGGCAGAGACCGGTGCCAAACATCGCATCGATAATCATTACCGCACGACTAAGCCAGCGCTCCACCTCACAAATATCATCAACGGATGTCGCTTCCCTGATTTTAACACCGGTCTTAATAGCCAGCTCCACATGCGCCTTGCTATCCCCGACGATTGAATCGACAGGAACCAGTGAGACGACGGTAACCTGAATACGGTACTTACGCAGATGATGGGCGGCGGCAAAACCATCACCGCCATTATTGCCAGGCCCGGCAAGGATCAGAACTCGGCCGTAATCGGGCATATTTTTCAGCGCAACACCGGCAACAGCACGGCCGGCACGATCCATCAGATCAAAACCTGAAATGCCTGATTCTATCGCTATCTCATCCGCCCTGCGCATCTGGGCGGCAGTTAAAATCCGGGTAATACTCATTCACACCCCTGCGTCGAAAGATTGTTGATTTCCGACGTCCCGCTTAACTTTTACACACGTCCAATAGCTACAGCCTCTCTTTTCCAGAGGGTAAGTGTCAATAGCAGAGCCCCGAAAAGATCAGCAAGCCAGTCAAGAAATGAGGCGTCGCGACCAGCTACAAAGGACTGGTGCCACTCATCACTGGCACCATACAGCGCAGCAAAAAGAACAGCAGAAAACGCTAAGAAAGCGGGTGTGAAACGGGCATAATCAGAAACATAGATCCAGCCTGCACGCCAGAAAAGAAAAGCCATTAAAGCATATGCACCAGCATGAATAAACTTATCCTGCATGTTGAAAAGATCAGGAACAGGCAGCATAGGCTGACTGGAGAGGTAGAAGATCAGCGCACAATAAGAGAGGAGCAGCAGAGCCCACAGGCGAGACATGTAAGACTCTGATTTTTGTTTAATGGCCTGACTCGGCAATGGCAAATGCCATGGCGATACCATCATCGTCGGTCAGGGAGAGATGAACTGTTTGTATACCCAGCTCAGCAGCCATCTTGGCAGCCACACCGTGCAGAATAATCTCAGGTTTGCCGGAAGCCTGATGAATGGTCTCTATATCTCGCAGGGTAATACCGTGGCGAAAGCCTGTACCGAGCGCCTTGGAGGCAGCCTCTTTGGCAGCAAAGAGCATCGCCAGTCGGCGTGCAACATTGCCTTTGGCTCGGGCCTGCTCAACTTCTTCCTCAGTGTAGACACGATCCACAAAGCGATCACCGAAACGCTCGAGCGAGGCGGCGATACGGGCGATCACCACGCGATCAGTGCCGATACCGAAGATTGCCATCAGCGATCCATCACCGCTCTGAAATCGGCTACTGACTGCCCCAAACCTTTAAAGATCGCATCGGCAATAATGGCGTGACCGATATTAAGCTCTTCGATTTCAGGAATAGCACAGATCGCCGGTGTATTTTCCAGCGTCAGCCCGTGACCGGCATGCACAATCAGACCTATCTCACTGGCCAGCTTGGCCCCTTCGGTAAGTGCTCTTAACTCTTTGGCCTGCGCTTCACCGCTATAGTTAGCATAGTGGCCTGTATGCAGCTCAACCACGGCTGCCCCGATCTCCCGACTTGCCCTGATCTGCTCGGCAATCGGATCGATAAACATCGATACGCGCACACCGGCTGCACTGAGTCGCGCAACAGCAGGCGCCAGACGCGCCATATGCCCGACCACATCCAGGCCACCTTCAGTGGTCAACTCTTCGCGCTTCTCCGGCACCAGACAGCAGGCAGCAGGCGCCAGACGTTCACAGATCGCCACCATCTCATCGGTTACACCCATCTCCATATTCAGATGCAGACCGGGTATAGCGGCAAGACGTTCAATATCGTGATCCTGAATATGACGGCGATCCTCGCGCAGATGCGCGGTGATGCTGTTGGCACCACTCTCCAGACAGATCGATACCGCATCCAGCGGATCGGGATACATAGTACCGCGCGCCTGCCGGATTGTGGCAATGTGATCGATATTTACACCTAGACTGATCATATTCTCTTCCTTAGATCTAAATTCAAAACCTGTCTCCACAGAGTACGCAAAGTTACGCAAAGGAAAATCATTAAAAACACCCGCTTTGTGGTTCGGCATGCATGGATAATTCCAAAGCACCTGGTTCTCCAATATTATAAATGCTTCCTCTGCGAACCTTTGCGTACTTTGCGGTAAAAAAAAACACTCACACTTTAAAGCTGTCAGTGGCCTTGATGCCGTGCTGCTGCAGGATCAGGCGAATCATCTCCCGCCATCTTCCGGCATTGGCTTCGGAGAGCATCACCCGCTCGCCATGCATGAGTGCGGCAACAGTTTTTCTCAGACCTGCGGATATTTCCATACCTTGACCGCATGCGCCACAGAGCAGATGCCCCTGCTTCCAGAACATGCTGCCATTTTCCTCTGTTCCACAGTGCCAGCAGCACGACATATCACCCAGCCAGCCGGTCTGTTCAAGCAGTTTCCAAACCGCCACGAGCAGCGGTTGCTGACTACTAACCGCAAGCAGTTGCAGGGCGGAGTGCAACTCCTCATAGCCGTGCGAATCGCCCTCCTGAAACAGGCGCGATGCAATCGCAATCAGCTCTTGCCCACCGAGCATCTGTGCCGGTTGCAACAGCGCTGCACCCCGATTCACATCAGTGAGTGTGCCCATGCCGGTGCGACCCGGTCGCCAGCCGATCTGCAACTCATACAACGGTTCAAGGCTGGCACGAAAAGCACTTTTCGGACGCCTCGCCCCTCTCGCCATCAACGCGATACGCCCGTGATGTTCAGTAATAAAATGGCAAATCAGCGACGTATCCCCATAAGGAATTCGCCTGACCAGCAGTGCCCTATCCTGAATCTCAGCCATACCCTACTTTCGCCCCAACAGAAATACTGTACGCGCTGGGTTGATCGGATGGTTTTGTCTCTTCGTTATATTTCAATCGAGTCTGACTCCATTGATTTCTCATCAATACCAATCAGTAATCTGTAAACCATCAATGCGTGAAAATTCTTTTGTATTGTGCGTAACAAGTATGCCCTGATGTGCCAAAGTAGTACCAGCAATCAGCGTGTCCATCGGGCCAATGGGTCTCCCTGCCAGCTCCAAAGATGCGCGAATCATGGCAGCAGACTTCGCTTCTCTGTCTCCCAACGGTAAGACTATGACAAGCTCAGTTAACGTTTCAAGCTGCTGACGACGCTTTTCAGGTGCTATCGATTTAGCCAAACCCACTTCCAGTTCGTATAACACAATGGATGGAATGGCTATGTCTCTAGGCGGGTGTTTCAATAATTGCTCTGATACTTGACCCATGCCCTTGAAATAGTAGATCAACGTATTTGTATCGAGAACATACATCAGAAAGGTTCTCGCTTGGCATCATCTCCGGATGTGCCGCGAATTTCTTCTGCAGATGGAAAGTCAGGCCAGGCACCTGCTAATTGAGCTACAGACTCGGGCCATTCACTGCCCGCCTTCTCATGGATTATGCGCGCCACCCATTTGCTCTTAGATATACCTGAAGCCTTAACCGCCGAATTCATCTCTGCTTCGGTTTTGTCATCAAGATATACTGTGACTTGACCCATAACTTACCTCCTGACAACACATATACATGCAAGTATATGTAATCAGCTAGGAAGAGACAAGCGGTCTACTGATCAGCCCCCAAGCCGAGATCTATCAGTTTGCCGGGGTGATTGAACCAGTCTTCATCCACCTTAGCCCAGAGGTTGAGGCGGACTTTGCAGCCGAGGATCTCTTCAAGACCCTGACGTGCGCGGGTGCCAACCGTTTTCATACGGTCGCCGCCCTTGCCGATCAGCATCGGCTTGTGGCGTTCGGCGCCGACCAGAATCACGGCATCAATTTCGATCATATCGCCATGCTCTTCAAAGCGTTCGATATCCACAGCCGTCTGAAATGGGATCTCCTGATGCATGGAGAGGAATACCTGCTCGCGCACATATTCTGCGGCAAGCTGGCGCTGGCTCTGATCGGTAAACCAGTCGGGATCATGGATCGCCGGCTGCTGAGGCAGGTATTTGGTGATCTCCTTGATCAGCCCGTCAACCTGAGACCCTTTTTTGGCAGAGACCGGTATATAGGCCTTAGCTCCGGGATCGAGTCGCTGAATTTCCAGTAGACGCGGCAACAGTCTGTCCTTGTTGGCTTTATCCACCTTGTTCAAAATATGAATGCGCGGCTGCGTTAAGCGGCCATCGGCAAAACGCTCAATCAGCATGCGCGTCTGAGCATCCAGAGGAACACTGGCATCCTGCATAATCGCCAGCACATCAGACTCTTCTGCTGCTGCATAAGCGATACGCACCATATTCTTATTAAGCTGTTTGCTGCCCTGATGGATACCCGGTGTATCGACAAAGATCATCTGTCTCTCATCATCGGAGAGAATACCTAAGATACGGTGGCGCGTGGTCTGTGGCTTGGGTGTTACAATCGCTACCTTGGCACCGATAATCTTATTCATCAGTGTCGATTTACCTACATTGGGGCGCCCTAATAGCGCAACTGTGCCGCAGTGGAAATCACCATCATTCTCGCCATCTCTTTCGCTATCACTCATACTTTCAACTCTCTCCATGCCTGCTCCGCAGCTTCAATCTCTGCCTGTTTCTTGCGCTCACCAAAACCTCTGCCTGCCGCCTTCTCCTGCACACTACAGCGCGCTTCAAAACGCGGTGAGATGCCGACACCGCGATCAATCAACTCATACTCCGGCAAACCCCAGCCATTGGCCTGGGTTAGCTCCTGCAGACGGGACTTGGCATCGCGGGTATCCACCCTATCGATATCCACAAGCATCGCTGCCCACGCCGTTTGCACAACCTTGCGGGCTGACTCCCAACCGCCATCCTCAAAGATAGCACCAATCAGCGCCTCAACAGCATTAGCTCCAATCGAGGGTGATTTAATGCCTCGCTTTGTGCGCTCACTATCACCGACAATCAGATGCGGAATAAGCTGCCAGGCTTTGGCCACCTCAAGCAGCCCTTCCTTTCTCACCAGTGCCGAACGCATACGTGAGAGTTCACCCTCAGGGCTATCGGGAAAACGGCCGTGCAGAATTTCAGAGATCACCAGCCCCAATACAGCATCACCGAGAAACTCCAGGCGCTCCATATGTTTGCCGCCCATGGCAATGGATGCAGAACGGTGCGTCAAAGCACGGGTAAGCAGAGCCTGATCTGTAAAACTATAATGGATTCGCTTCTGCAGAGCCTGTTTGGTGGCGCCTGCAGTCGATGCTTCACCCATGGTCAGGAAAACGTCACAGCGTTATTTGTTGGAGATCGCATAAGGCTCAAACTCGATATCGGTGCGCAGCTTATCACGCACAATATCCATCCCCTCCAGCTGATCAATATTATATCTGCCCTCTTCATCCACAGCCTGCACAGGACCCAGTGGCCAGATCACAACCGAGTAACTGGAAGATATCTCAAGCATCGAACCTTCGCGGCGGATGACCAGGTTATCCTGAAATTCTGGTGGCAGATCAGATGGAGATAGATACATCACATTGAACAGCTGTGGCAGACGGGCACGAATAGCCGCCTCGCTGGCATTGCTCATCTTCTCAGGCACGCTGTCAAAGACATCCTGCACTTTCCAGTTGGTGTAGTGAGCCTGAAAAACCAGCGCGCCATACCAGATAGCAAAACCCACCAGCGCCAGCCAGAATAGTGTTTTAACCATGGAGAAGCCGCGCTCGTTTGACCCCGTCTCAATCAGGAATGAAGCGGACAACAGGCGCTTATTCAAGGACAAGACCTAAACGATCCCAGCGAACTTCACTCTTGAAACCGTCCCACGACCACCAGATGATCGCAGCACGTCCAACCATGTAAGCCTGCGGCACAAAACCCCAGAAACGGGAATCACGAGAATTATTGCGGTTATCACCGACTGCAAAGTAGTGCCCTGCCGGCACGGTCCACTCACCATCGCGAATGGAATAATCTTTGCGCAGCACATGATGTTTAACGCCTGAGAGATTCTCTTCATAGAGGCCAGAAACATCAGCTGTACCATCGGCCATGTAATAGGCACGTTTACCCTTCTCCACCAGTGGCATCTCTTTGCCATTCACCGATAGTTTGTTGTCGCGATAGGTGACCACATCACCGGGAATACCGACGATACGTTTAATATAATCCTTACTCTTATCCTCTGGATAGACGAACACCGCCACATCACCACGGTTGGCCTCTTTGGAGAGAATCTGGATATCGGTGAGAGGAATGCGGAAGCCGTAGGGGTAACGCAACACAAACAGGTAATCGCCAATCTCAAGGGTTGGCACCATGCTGGTAGAGGGGATTTTGAACGGAGCAACCACAAAGCTGCGAATAGTTATCGCCAGCACAGCGATGATCAGCAAGCTCTCAAGCCACTCCCGCCATACCGGTTTGTCAGGGCCTGTTACCATGAGAACACGACTGTAGCGACGTGGTCATTTTTTCGGCCCGGCAAGGCTTTGCGAGCGTGGCGTGCTTGTTGCACGCAAGAGAGCGATAACGTAGCCGGATGGAAAAATGGCCCGTCCCGCAGGGCTGCGCCCGAAATGGGCTCATGCATCGTTGCTCGTCGCTTATTTGGATTCACCAAACCGCACTCCTCGCGCCTTGCCTGCCCCCATTTCGGGCAGCAGCGCTTCACTCGTGTTCTCATGGCAACAGGCCTTGTCACTTGCCATCCCCCAGCTTGAGCACAGCCAGGAACGCTTCCTGCGGCACGTTAACACTACCGATCGACTTCATCCGCTTCTTACCCGCCTTCTGCTTCTCCAGCAGCTTGCGTTTACGCGAAATATCGCCGCCGTAACATTTGGCCGTCACATTCTTACGCACACCTTTGACTGTCTCACGGGCCAAGATACGGCTACCGATTGCAGCCTGCAAGGGAACATCAAACTGATGACGTGGAATCAACTCACGCAGTTTCTTAACCAGATCGCGACCACGCGACTCGGCAATGGAGCGATGTACAATCAGCGAAAGCGCATCTACAGGTTCAGCATGCACCAGCACATCAAGCTTCACCACATCACTGACAGTGAACTCGGAGAGCTCATAATCCATCGATGCATAACCGCGTGATACCGATTTAAGCTTATCGTAAAAATCGATCACCATCTCAGCCAGTGGGATGCTATAGGTGAGCATCACACGCCCCTGGCCGATAAATTTCATATCCTGCTGCATGCCACGTCGATCCTGGCAGAGCTTGATCATGGTGCCGACAAACTCTTCCGGCATAAAGATATTGGCCAGCACCGTAGGCTCTTCAATGCGATCGATATCCAGCGGTTCAGGGAACTCACTCGGATTAGAGATCTCAATCACCGTACCATCGGATTTATGGATGCGATAAATCACACTCGGCGCCGTGGTAATCAGATCAAGATCATACTCCCGCTCCAGTCGCTCCTGCACAATTTCCATGTGCAGCATGCCGAGGAAACCACAGCGGAAACCAAGACCCAGTGCTGAGGAGGCCTCAGGTTCAAAGGTGAAAGCCGGATCATTCATATTCAGTTTTTCCAGCGAGTCACGCAGATCATTGTAATCGGCAGAATCGACCGGGTAGAGACCGGAGAAAACCATAGGCTTGGGCTCTCGGTAACCCGGCAGCGGCTCGGTCGCACCATTTTTCAGCGTGGTGAGGGTGTCACCTACTTTCAGGTCAGCCAGTGTTTTGATACCACCAATGAGAAAACCCACGGCACCTGAATCCAGCTGTGGTGTAGAGAATGGTGTAGGCACGAAATAACCGACATCCTGCACTTCATAGGAGGCGGCTGTTGGCATCGACATCAGGCGGAACCTGTCGCCCTTTTTCACTGTGCCCTCAAAAACGCGAATCAGTGCCACTGCCCCCACATAGGAGTCAAACCAGGAGTCCACCACCAGCGCTCGTAGTGGTTTATCATCATGGTCTTCAGGCGGAGGAACATGTTCAACAACCGCTTCCAGCACATCGATAATACCAATGCCGGTTTTAGCGGAGATCGGAATAGCGTAGGATGCATCCAGTCCAATAACATCTTCAATCTGACGCTTGGCTTCCTCAATATCCGCGCTCGGTAGATCGATCTTGTTGATCACCGGAATAATTTCGAGATCATTCTCCATCGCCAGATAGACATTAGCCAGTGTCTGCGCCTCGACACCCTGCGCCGCATCAACAATCAGCAGCGCACCTTCACAGGCCTGCAGCGAGCGGGAGACCTCATAGGTGAAATCCACATGACCAGGGGTATCAATCAGGTTAAGCTGATAGGTCTCACCATTTTTTGCGGTGTAGTTCAAAGTAGCAGTCTGCGCTTTGATGGTAATACCGCGCTCCTGCTCCAGATCCATGGAGTCGAGAACCTGCTTGGTTTTCATCTCGCGCTCGGAGAGCGTACCAGTGATCTCAATCAAACGGTCGGCAAGGGTAGACTTGCCATGGTCGATATGGGCGATAATAGAAAAGTTGCGAATGTGGGTTTGCTTAATCTTACTCATTGGGGCGGCAGTGTAGCGATGCGCCACGCCTTGCGCCATAAGGTTATGACACGTTTCAGCTGCTAGTGACTGCTGCTCTGACTAATAATCAATTCAATCGCTGCACAGTGACCCTGCCATCAGCGGATACATTGACCTGATAACGGGCCCCATCTGCACAGGTCGCCTGAATGGTTTTATTGCCACTGGCATCTTCGCGCTCACTGATATTGCTCACGGTTCTGCCGGGGCATGCGTGCCCGCGCAGCATAATCGTAGTGGCAATATCTTCGGCTTTGGTCACGGCATGTGCCGCAGGTATCATGAACATCACTGCCAACAGAACTATCAAATATCTTTTCATACCTTCACCTCCAGCAAACTTTTCCAGATCGACTCCCGGCTCACATAAAGATCACGGGAGAGATTTGGATCCCTCTCAAGCAGTGCAACCATCTTTAGCAACAGACCATCAAAACTGGCTCGCATCTCGGCAATTTTCAGTTCAAGTTTGTTCTTTTTGCGGTGGCGATTAATCTCATCCACCAGATCAAGAATGTCGCTGCGAATGGCCAGCTTGGTAAAAACGCCAATAGCATCGGTCTCTTTCAATCGCGTTTTCAAGCTCTCAATATCAACTGCGATCTGTTTTTCACCCGAACTTTCCACAGCTGAAGCCTCCTGCTCTGTCTTGGCCTGTTGAGGCTGCTTCTCCTGCAGAGGGAGAGGCTCAGAATGAACCACCTTAACCGGCGCCCTGCTCTTCTCTCTCTTCACGGGCTGCTCACGCTTGGCTTTTGTAATCGGCGGCTCAGCCATCTCTTCGCTAACTGGCTGCACAGCTTTCTCTACCTTGGCAGGCTGCACACTGGCACTCTCCGCTTTACCGCAAGCCTGGGCATCAATATTGAGAGGAAAGGCCAGAAACAGTACGGCCAGACAGGTGGCGACCACAACAAAAAGGTCCATGACGTTGGGATTACCCGTTGTTTGATACTTGCTCATAGGGCTATTGTAGCCGATAAAACCGGAATTGGCAGATGCAAACATTACACCGGCACGATGAATTTACCCCTTAAACCGGGAGAGAACAGCGTTAGCCGCAACTATTGCACCATCATCCTCATGCAGATCAGGAAACTGACGCGTTGAAGCAAGTGCGCCGCTTAAGGCTGATAACCAGCACCCCTTGCCAAAATCTGTGCGATTCATGCCATGGCTGGGAAAAACACCCTCAAGCCAGCCCTTTAACATCGGATATTCAGGAAAATCAGGCCGCTCCACCCATGCCATGGGGGTCCCTGTTCGCCAGCTTTCGGCCAGAATACCGTAACCGGGTTTACAGACTACCACATCAACAAACGGCATAAGATCCACCGCCATGCAGCCGGAGCCAAAACTAATCGAGGTAACATTCTCCGGCGCCTCATGCAGGGCAGAAGGAATCAAAAACTGCCACGCATCCATCGCTGCCAGAGCCTTAATATCAAAAGCGGGTTGATTCGAACCACCAAAAATCACCAGCGCGACATGCTTTCTGGTGCGTTCAAACGGTGATGTGTCAACCGAAGGATGGGCTGCAATCAATGGAATAGACTGGCGTCTGGGAAACTGATCCATATCCATGGCCATCGGTGGTGTGAGCAAGAGATCACACATTTCATAGGCCTCTTTTAGAGTTGTAATGACCGGATCATCCGTCTCAAGCCAGTGCGAATAGATGGTGAACCAGTCCAGTGTTGCCAGTCCAGCTGAGGGGATGCCCAATGCTCTGGCTGCAGGAAAGGCCAGTGGTGAGATATTGGAGAAGACAAGCGAAGGTTTAAATCTGTTCAGAACATCTATTTCACGTTCAATGCGATCAGCCATCGTAGCTGTCCACTCTCGCATCAGCGCAATGGAGCCATCCCGATCCTCTTCAATGGCACTTTTCTGAATCACGCCGATATCAACTGACTCAGCATCAAGCTCAAAATCAAAATCGAGACGAGCCCTTAACTCTCCCTCTGACAATGCACAGCGAATCAGAAACCGGCACTCCGGTCTGATCTGGTGAATCCGATTGAGCACCGGTGCCATCTGCGCCAGATGCCCGAATCCATGCCCTGAAATATAAACTGCAATATTCATAGCTGAGCACTGTAACAATCCAGAGCAACGCTGAACATTGTCCAAACAGTCCGACAACGATGCACAGTTAGAAAACTCTGCCTCCGCTGCAGGAAGTTTATGCCTCTCCCGGCTACGCAAACAGCTGTTCACCTCATCACTCAGGACCCCCTAAACTTAGCATTAACGTTGAAACAGCATGCTTTTTTAAACGCTGAAGAGCTGCAAAACCGGCCATCACCAACTTGGCCTCATGATTGCTTTATTATCTCTAAACACCGCGCTACCGGAGCACGCCATGCACAGTTCAATCTCTAAATCGCTTATCCTGCTATCACTCGCACTGATAGCCCTCTCAGGCTGCAGCCATGTGGAGGCGATCTACAAAGATGGTAAATCGATGCTCTCAGATAGCATGAAATCAGATGCCTCGGAGACGATGAGCCCGCAGCTGCAGGCTGTGGATCGGGCCAATGACAGAGAAGCAGCGCGCAACAAACTGGCTCGTGAAATGATTGCAGAGTCTGATCGCAGCTGTGAAAAACAACTTTCCAGAATCGATTCTGCTGTCGAAAACTGGAACATCAGCAGCAACTCTCCAGGTGAGCTGGAGGAGAAACTCGATAGCGTGATCAGCAAACGTCAGTTCGACAATGTAGGCAGTGCCGCACCTCTGTTTGCACAGAGCAGCTCAGCAGATGCAGGCAAAAGACTTGCAGACACACTGGTAACAACCATCAAAGATCAGCGCAGTCGTGCCCGCATCGAACTCGACAGGCGCATGGAAGCCAGCATTACCCACTACTCACTCAAGCAGGTCATGATCGATATCCGCAGCTACCACAACAGCTGCACAACAGCATTTGCTGTTAACCAGCTCGCAGGCAAGAGCACAAAGAAGATGACGTCTGAAGAGAAAAATGCAGCCATTGATGAGCTGATTGAGATGCGCAAAAAACTGATGCGGGAAGGTCTGAACCCTCGCCCTATTCAGCAGAAGATTGATGCCATCATCATGGCCGAATAAGTCTGCTAACTAAGATATAAAAGAGACGCTGACAGCCTGAGTTGCATGACGGATATAGCCTACAGCATGTATCCGGAGGTTATGGTGCCAGCGCTAAAAATGTACCGCCATTTCGCTTTGTTACCTCACGCATCAAAATAGAGAAGCGATTGGTTGCATAGTTGGACATAAAACCCACAGCATGAATCTTAGCCAACTGTTTGCCGGTTATCTTATTGCGATTCAATTTTTCAACACTATCAACCACAGCATCATAGGATGAACCGGTATAATCATCGCCAAAGATATAGATCGACAGGGAGATATTCGCTTTCGCGTACCTCTTGAGTGCAACCTCAAGCCCCTCAACCGGACTGCTGTTGGAGGCGGATTGCCATGCCCCAAAAACCTTCATTACACCACTGCGTCGCTGTGGTGTGTCGGGAATCCACTTGCCGACATAACTTGAAATCAGATGAATGCCGTTGTCATTCATAATCTGAAAACCCTTCACCTGCGGATGAATCTTCAGCACATTGATCACCTCCCGCGATACGCGATCCCAGATGGTGAGCATGCTGCCCGAGGTATCGACGATAAAGATGATATAATCGCTATCAACCGGAATGCCACCAACCTCCACATCCCGTGTTGTCGATGAACTCGGCCTAATCGAGGCCCGTTTAAGCGCCGACTGAACAAGTGAGAGCCCTTCAAGATCGCCATCCAGCTTCTCAACCTCTCTGGTTTTTGCGCCCAGCGCACTCTCTGCAGCAATCTGCGAGTCATTAAGTTGCGCGTTGATCTGTTTCAGCCTGCTTAACTCACGCTCTTTCTTTTCAAGTGCCGCAGCTGAAACCTCAACACTGCTTTGTGCAGCGATCACCTGCTGCAACAGCTCCTGGGTCGTACCCACATCACTTGATGAGCCCTCAAAGGGCTTGGATAGCAATACCAGCAACACCACCGCCGCAAATGCGGAAGAGATGATATCGAGAAAGGAGATGGTAAATATCTCAAGGTTTTCTCGCCGCTGCTTCATGGCCAACTCACTGCCGGCGTGATAAGCAGACCACCTGTTGCCGCACTCCAGCGCCAGAACTCCGGAGCTGCCTGCGGGTCACCTTCGATCGGTAGCAGCACAACATTCACTTTCGTGTCTCTGCCAGGCGCACTCTCAGCAACCGTTTGCCGGAACAGTTTCACACGGCAAAGGCCGGAGATATTGTTCGATCTGCCCAGCAGAGAGCTACAGGCGGCAAATGGATTCAAACTTGAGTATCTTGACTCTCCTGCTGTAGGCAGGCCATCGGTGACCAGATAGATATCTGTTGGATTCAGGGAAGCAGCCTTCTGCAAGCCCAGCTGCAGGTTGGTCGCTCCGGTTGGCACAAACTGATCCAGTTCCCTCTGAACCTGACCAATAGCACTGGCATCACGAGCATTGAACCAGCCGCTGCCACCTAGCACCTTCACCTGTTTGTTAAATGCGACGACAGCGACCTGACTCGATTGGGGTGAACGGGCCAGCAGCCACTGCACAATACGTTTGGTGCGCTGCCACTTGGGGCCTCTCTTTTTCTCGGCATCACTGCTGTTTTTTCGACGAATGATCTCAATCAGCTTCTCATCCGTCATTGAGGCGCTGCTATCGATGAGATAGAGGATTTTACGACCCTCGACTTTGAGCCCCATGATATAGTCCTCTTCACCACCAGAGCCACTCTCCACCACATCATCTTTTTTTGCCCGGGGCGCATTTTTTATGCTGTTTTTCACAGATGACATCACCACCTGCTGCTGTTTCAGCGCATCACTTTTTTGCGATATCTCTCTTTTAAGGGTCCTGATCTCAGCCTGAACAGTGGCCATTTTCGCCGCTTCAGCCAGAGCATCCCGGTCGCGCTGGTTAAGCGAGCGCTTCAGACTCTCATCCTGCTGCTCAAGACGCTGCAGATCAGCCTGTAGAAGATCGGCCTCCGGAGTGCTCTGGCCAACATCAAACTTCACCAGAATCAGCACAAGAATAATCGCACCAAGCCCGGATGCCATGATATCCAGAAATGCGACATTGAACCCTTCGGTTTTACGATGGCGTTTCAGAGTCGGCCTACTTCTCGGATATCCGTTTCAGCAGAAACTTCTCACAATAGGCTTGGGTATCCACCACAAGACCATCCTGCAGTCGCAGCAGCTGATGCAGCAGAAACATCAACAGAATGCTGATCAACAGTGCCACAAAGGTGGAGTTAAATGCCAGTCCCAGACTGTTTGTCATACCGGCGATATCGCCTGCCAGTGCCTGATCAGCCTGCGCAAGTGCACCGCCGATACCTCTCACTGTGCCGATAAACCCGATCGATGGAATAGCCCATATCAGATAGCGGATCATCGAGTTTTCAGCATCATGCCGGATAGCCAGCGCTTCTATGCTTGATTCCACGGCATCCGAAGTGTTCTGGACATCACTGGTGATCAGATAACGGCGCAGACTGGCCATTAAAGCGATCACCAGCGGTGTTGAACTGATCTCTGCAGGCAGTCGCTCCAGATTAGAGAGCACGGTTTTAAGCTCTCCGCCACTCTCTTCACCGTTTTCAAGAAGATCGACTGAGAAGAGGTACTGATTTTTTAGTATCGCCAGACATTTACTAATAATCAGAAATCCAGCCCAGAGCATCAGGATGATGCATATCTCCTGCTCGTAATCCTTGAGGATCACAAGCATATCGCGTGGGGCTGACTGCCCGGCCTGCTTTGCAGCATCAATGATCATATCCGCCTGTGGCCGGATAAAACCGATATAGGCAAGATGCACGGAAATGGCACTGACAATCAGCGCTGTAAGGCTTTTCATCATCTCACTCATATCAGATATCCACGGGGAAGGTGGCTGCTGAATCAAGCTGAATCGACTGCTTGGCGGCATAGGCAACACCGGCAACCAGCCCGACCATACAGATACCGAGCAGGGCTATGACCATGATATTTCGCGCCTTTACGGCAGGTTTTCCGGATTCTCTACTCGTCTCCATTTTCGCCTCCATAAACATACCTCGCAACTCTGAATCCTATATCACTGCGCCCCGTTTTTTCACCCTCACGGTAGGCGGCGCGAAGTTCGGTGATTCGTCCTGAGCGCCAGTTCGAACCTTTAACCGTATGGGTATCTCCCACCATCTCGCCTAACGGATCAACCTCCACAGCCTGCCCGCTGCCTGGCACCAATGTATAGACATCATGTACCCACTCACTGACATTGCCGGTCAAATCATACAGACCCATAACTTCAGCAGGAAAACTTCCGATTGGTGCTACCGTTGCAAATCCATCGGAGTAGTTCGGCACATAATGCGATGTTTTGCCTTTGGCATGTTCATCTGCAATGTTACCTGCCTTTGGCGGAATCGTTGTATCATCACCCCATGTGAAACGGCTCTGTTTGGCTTTAGACGCTTTTCTGGCCAGCCACTCCCACTCCGCTTCGCTCACCAGCCGGTAACCATCGGAGGTGATATCTGAACCTTGCAGCTGACCACCACGAATAGTGTAAAATGGCGTTTTTTTCTCCTGCTGACTGAGCCAGTTACAATAAAGTGCAGCCTCAATCCAGCTGATCGAGGTAATCGGTTCGTTGCCTGCCCCCTGCACCGGTCTGAATCGTCCATACTGGGCTCGGGAAACCTCATGTGTGGAGACATAAAATGGCATACTCAGCTTCACTGTTCTTAAAAACTCATTGGCGCGCTGCCCCTTTTCATGGCGTGGAGCCCCCATCACAAACGTACTATCTGGTTTGAACAGTTTCAGCGTTATGCCAGCCGCATTGGTATAACGCTGCGGTGATTCTGCAAGCCTTGCCTGCATCTTCGTCTGTAGTGTCACCCTGACCTGCTGCGCAGCTTTACTACTTGGAGTCAGCGTTTTTCTAAACGAGCGGTAGCCTTTTTTATGCACAAGCAGCCGATGCGCCACTGCAGGCAGTACCAGCTGCAGCGGCGTCTGGCCGATATCTTTACCATCGAGATTCACAGTTGCAGATGGTGTGGAGAAGAAACTGACCTTACCCATCTCCGCCTTTAAGCTGAAAGAGACCCTCCTCTCCTCTCCGGCAGCAACGGTTATCCGTTTTTGTTGCGAGAAGTATCCATCTTTAAGGTAGATAATCGTATTCTTCACACCTGCTTTGACAGCCAGTGGCGCAGCAGGAGATACCGATTTACCGTTGAGCAGCAGCTTACCGCCTGAAGGTGCCACATCGATGTGCAGCACTGCCTCTTTGAGTGCTAAGCGATAATCCCTCTCGATGCTCTGCTCACTGCTGGTGATCTCAATATTTTCTGTGATGCTCTGATAATCGTTATGGCTCACGCCAATCTGATAGCTGCCACCCGGCCTTAATAGCCGCAGCGGTGAGATGCCAACCGGATCGCCATTGATTTCAATCCTGGCACCAGCAGGCTGTGTATCAATCTTAAGTTCTCCCTCAACCGGCTGCAGATCAACGTTCAGCTTGAGAAGCTTTCCACGCTGTAGGGTCACAGGAAGGCTTTTTTTCTGGTAATAGGGATTATCGATCTCAACAACATGATCACCCGCAACCACTTCATGCTTCAGAGCAGCTGCAACAGCAACCAGCTGGCCATCGATCAACCAGCGGCTATGTTCAGATTCTGGCGCTGTTGTGATCTGCAACTCGCCGGGAAGCTCGGATAACTCAACACGAATCGTTCTGCCTGCTTCAGTGCTCTGCAGCGTTTTACGCAGCGACCTGAAGCCTGCCGCTGAAATCTCAACAGTCGAACGCCCACTCAGGGCGTAGACCGTATGGCCTATCGTTGCCGCAAAACCATCCACCACACTCAGGGTGGCACTCGCCTGCGCCTCTTCAGGTGCCACCTCGATGCGCGTCGCGTTGGAGTAAGCGATAAATCCAAGGGCAAAGATCAGCGCCGATAGCAGGCCGGCAGCAATAAAGAGATAGACAACCCTCTGTCGCGCTTTGGCACGCAGCAGTTCGGCAGTGATTCTGTCGATCTGTTTCTCTTCAGGTTGAACAGTAGTTTCAGATGCGCTCATCACACACCACCTCTACCTGCAAGGCCGGTTTACCGACAGGCAGTCGAACCTGAACAAGTTTGGACCTGTAACCACTACGACTACCCTCAAAGGTATAAACTCCGGGTTTTAAGGCGATCTCACGACCATGAGTCAAACCTACCTTGCCGACCCCTTTCACCACGATATAGGTTTGATTATCCGATTTCACAAACACCGGAATTTTCACACTCATACTGGCAAGAAGATCCTTCAACGCACCACTCTTTTCAGCCAATGATCTGCTGTAAGCGGTCAATACAGTTGCCTGAATAAGCTTATCCTCTGCGGCAGCAAAAATGTTTGCGGACGCGAGCCTTTCCGGCCGCTGAATATAATCGGTGATATCACGTTGCAACGCAACGATCCTGCTTGCCAGTTGCAGACCATCGCGAATCGCCTTCTCCTCAGGATGGCGCTGCAAGGCTTGCGCATAGAGCTGCTCTGCCGTTTGCCACTGATCTTCATCGATAGCCTTTTTCACCTTCTTTTTCGTCTGTTTCAAATCCAGTTCATCTGCAACGCTGATCATACCCTGTTTAAGAACCTTCAGCTCCGAACGCTGGGGAAACAGAGCCTTCGCCTCAGCATAATTGCGACGTGCGGCGCTGATCTGTTTTTTCTCCAGACTTAACAGGCCAGCCGCAATCAAGGCTGTGAATCGGCTCTCTCTGATTTTATCATGCAGCGCATCGCGCCGCTCTTTTAACCCCTGACGCTGAGGCGCAATATTGAAGGCCTCGGCAACTGCCGCATGCTCTTTCTCCAGATTGTTTTCGATCGCTGCGACATCTGCCGCTTTGAGCAGTGACAGAAGCTCAGGGAGCTTTTCAACCATTGCCTCCAGAACTTGAGCCTGTTCATCATCCTGTTTGAGTAGTAGGGCTTTGCTGATATGCAGTTTGCCTTGCGTATAATCATCCGCATTCACTGCCTGCCGGGTCAATGCAACCTCCGATGCAAACATAGAGTCCCTTGCCGCAAGCGCCTGTCCCGCCAAGGTTTCGAGTCGAATCAGCGAGCCAAGTGCAGAGGCGTACGCCCCGACAGCAAATGCTGAGATCGCTTCATCTTTAACTGTTGTGATCTCAATATCCCTGGGCTGATCCCACTTTTTCAGATTCGCACTGCTTAGATCCGCCTCAACCTCAGCCTCATAAGCCTGCAGCCGCTGCATAAACTGATTGCGAAGCTCTGACTCAGCGTTTTGCTGAGAAGATGCCTGCGGCTCAGATGCAGGTAGCAGTGGTGCTTGATCATCCAAACCTGAAATGAGCATAACCATAGCGATAGCACAGAGCAGCACGAAACTGGTGATCGCCACGATCCGCCTTCTATCTTTCACACTGGCCTGACTGGCCTGCTCAAGCTTCTTCTCTAACATAAGTTGCTTATCAAATCAGAGTTGAACATCAGGAGTGGCTTCCTGCTCATACATACTTTTCAGGAAAGCCCGCCACTGGGCAAACTGCTCTTTGGCACTACCGGTAAGTTTTGTGGTCGTTTTTTCAAAGTCCACAACCTGTGGTGCCATTTCACCATCGATAGATTGCCCGAGCTCATCCAGTGCTTCTCTGTGAAACTTCGCCTCTTCACTCATCTTGGAGCTCTCACCCAGCATGCCAGCTCCGATCTGACCGGCCACGATAGCTCCGGTTGTACCGGCACTGGCGCCTCCGTATGTATTGGAGCGGGCTCCGGCAATTGCAGAGAGCACCGCAACAGCAATCAAACCAACACCTGCAACAGCTTTACCAATGGCCGCATTTCTTGCCTCACGAGCCGCCCTCACCTCGTTAAAACTCTGCTTCTGCCACATCGTATAACTCTCTTCCATCTGTTGATTAAACTGCTCGTAATGGGGCTGCATGCGATCGGTAAAGAGTTGATCCCGAATCCGGATCGCCTGCACACGCTTGAGCATGCTGTCATCCTGATCGGGATAACCGATCAGCGACACCTTACCCCCCTTTCTCTTCATATAGCGGGAAAATGCCTGTTCAGAAAAGTTCTCACCAAAACGCAGATCAGTAAGCGCCTGCAACTTTGTTAACTGCGCATCATCCTGATCCATAAGCTCTTCAACAAGTCGATCTGCAGCAGCCGTGAAAACAGGGTCGTAGGGGTCTTTGCCCTTGTTTCTTATGTTGCTATGAAAATCTGCCGCCACCTCATGATCGAAAGTTTTATCAAACCACTTGTTGCCACTGATATCATAAACCTTGATATTGATCTCTACATTCTCGCCGTTGGACTCAATAATTTTTCCAACCACATAGAGGTCACCCGTCGCCTTTGCATCCGGCATCACCCGAACCGCCCCGAAAGCATTGGTCTCTTCAATTGCCAGTTTCATCTTGTAGGCAAAGCGGGATGCCTCTGCACGACGCAGCTCCGGCCAGATCCCCTCATCTGCATACTCTTCCGGATCATCTGGCAGGCCGGGATCAAAGACCGGAATAATAATATCCAGTTTTGGCTTTTGAATCTCCACCACCGCTTCAGGTTTTGCTTTCACATAGGCGGAGGATTTCTGAGGACCATCACTCACCTTGGAGGATCCCGAGCTGCCGGCAGCACAGCCGCTCAACAGAAACGAGCATGCCACGATCACTGCAATCGATTTTCTAATCAACATCATACCATTCATCTCATTCTACCTACGGCTTTGTAACAACCGGAAGCCCCTTGTATTTGCGATACTCATTCCACAATTTCTCTTTGATCACTGGATCAGTTTCATTCATTGCCGCCTGACGAATCTGCTCTTCAAGTACACTATCATTATCTGCCGGAGGAATATCATCCGGAATTTTTCCGCTGCCCGGCAAATGGGTTCCATCCTCAGGGGTGCCACCCTCAGGTTTGCTGGTTGGCAACTCACTGCTGGCCAGACTGCTTGCAGCCTCCTGCTCACTAGGAGCCTCGGTGCCGGACATCTCACTACTTGCTGTGGAGGAGCCCTGCCCGCCAGCACCACCGCCGCCGCCATCTCCAGAACCCCCGCCGTTACCGGCAGCCCCACCGCCAGCAGCAGCTGAACGCTCTTGCGCCATCTGGCAGCGCTCATATTTATTGAGAGATTTCAAGAGTGCCCTGTCCATGAGTCTGATCCTCTCCTGCTCAGTCAGATCCGAACGCGCATCAAAATCGACACTGATATCACTGCAGTCATCAGCAGCGCCAATGCTGGAGCCGCCATCCTCTTGCGCCGAAGAGAGACCCGCAGCCAACAGGGCTGCCAGCAGAACAAAAACATGAACAAATGTTTTTAACTTCATATAGATCCCCTGATATCCATGTCACGCTGAGAGTCTAACCGCTATATATAACAGGATAAGTGCGAATATTTCACCACCCAATTATAGGTGCTCATAACATGAATAAAAGGTTAACAGAGATAAAAATTGGTTTAACACGCCATCCCGGACAATGGCCGAACCTTGCAGTTACTGAATCGCAGCTCCGCTTCTGGCGCTGGCAGATGTTGAATCTACAAAGGGATTGCTGTTGCCTTGAATCGCAGCAATTCTCAAATTGCGCTCAATCTCCCAGGCATCCACCGGATCCTGACGATTCCAGATCTCGAACAGCCTGCGATCTTTCTTGCCGATCTTCATGCCGTAGGTTTTTTCCATGTAGAAATAGATGCGGGCAATATCGCCGCGAACGGCTTCAGCCGGTTCAGCTACCCGCTGTTTGAAGTCGACCTCAAAATCCACCTCTCCATATGCCCGGCTTTCACCTGCAATCATGCCGTAACGGAAGTTGGAACGATCACCGTTCAGCTCGCCAATGGCCGGCACAAGATTGAACATGTCCGACTCCATCGCCTGAAAAGTTGCATCAATTTTTCCGCAACATTTGCGCCCCTTGTAGGGCTTGCCTTTTGAGGTTGAGCAGACTTTATTTTGCCAGCACTGCAGGGCATGCCCAAACGCCCAGGCAGGCACCACATGCTCCCACTCGATCTTGCGTCCTCGCTTCTCATTCTTGCGCGCTTTGTAACCACAGCTCTTGCCATTCACGTGCCCTTTCTTGCCATACTCGCATCCGGCATAAAAGGTGAGGCGATGATCCTGATACATTTTCTCCAGCTCTTTTTTCGCTTTGCCAAAACTGTTGCCCGATTCGTTGCCGGCAGCATGAGCTGAGCTCGACAGCAGAGCGATCAGCATCATCAGAATAAAAGTCCTTATTGAAAAGGTAACGTCCATGTTACGCATAGGTTCCACTTCCATGTGTATAAAAATTTAACTTCGGCCAGCATCCAATCTGAGCACTGCGAAGGTTAACCGAAGTTAGCGATTTTCGTCACCACTACTGTGATCAGCGACACCCGCGAGCCCATCAAAGCAACGGCAATACGATCGCTAAAAAAGCGCTAAATCCCGACAGCTGTAGGAAAAGGACCTATACTTTCGCTATTTATCCACCGACGAAGTCGGTTCAAGGGCTGCTAATAGACCTTACAGGCACTGGTTAAAACATACTTTAACATGTGTATCTTAAACTGCTGTTTTATATAGACAAAGATATAAGCCCATTATTTAGGCAGAGGCAACCCATCTCTAGCGGCAACATGACAAGTAACGATTCACTCTATTTCATCCACTGAGTTATCCACAGGCCCTGTGGAGAGATGTCGCAACCCCTTTGATTACAACAACTTCGGTGATTTCAGAGGGACAGCGTGCCATCCCGGCAACTTTTCATACAACCTTTTCATCCACCATAGAGAATAGATCAGAAGAGGTGCAGCCATCCTGCATCGGCTGAAACTATCATGCCTGATCCAGCTGTTGACGGATAAGCAGACTCAACTCTTCAATGGCATAGGGTTTATGAATCACTGGATGATGAAGCTCCTCTCCCCCCCCTGAAAAGCTCTTTTCATCGTAACCGGTCACAAACACTACTCTGGCAGCAGGATCGATCTCTCTGATCTGCTGCGCAGCCATAATCCCTCCCAGCCGGGGCATCACGACATCGAGAATGACAAGGTCAATCTCCTCCCGTTTCTCTCTGTACAGTGAGACAGCCTGCTGCCCATCGGCGGCACCGAAGACACGGTACCCCAGCGACTCTAATACCTCGCAAGTTGCCACCAGAAGCCCCTCTTCATCATCAGCAAGCAAGATAGATTCACCCTGGCCCTGAACAGCTTCATCACTACCCGTAAATTCAACACCCTCTTCGTTTTCAATCAGAGGAAGAAAAACTTTAAAAGTGGCACCACAACCAGGCTCGGATTCAACCTCAATAATGCCGTGCTGACTCTTGATAGAACCGTAGACCATCGCCAGCCCAAGCCCGGTTCCTTTGCCTACCTCTTTGGTAGTGAAGAAGGGTTCGAATATATGTTCAATCACATCCGCTGCTATGCCGCGCCCATTATCACTGACAGTTATTCTGGCAAAATGTTCTGAGGTAACTGCATGTTTCTGCAAAAACTGCTCATCTGCATTGAATCGTTCCACACTCACACTGATATTCTGTTCAGCCATACCCTCTGTAGCATGGAAAGCGTTATTAATCAGATTCAGCAGCACCTGATGCAACTGGGTAACATCCCCGTTCACCGTAAGATCTTCATCACTCACATGGTAGGTGAGATTCACGCTCTCCGGCACAGAGACCCTGTTCAGCTTAATCGCCTCTTTAATAAACGAGCCAAGGGCAACAGGAGCCGTCTCCAGATGTGTCTTATGGGCAAAGGCAAGCAGGTTTTTTACGGTTTCTGAAGAGCGAAGAGATAACACCTCAATCCGGTCCAGCTTCTCAACCACATCAGGCAGGGTAGTCGCCCCCTGTTTAGCCAGGTAGAGATTTCCGACAATACCAGCCAGAGTATTATTGAAATCATGGGCAATGCCACCCACCAGCGTTCCAATCGCCTCCATCTTCTGGGCCTGATTAAACTGCCTCTCCATCAGCAGATGCGCCTCATTACTTGCTTCATAAGATATAGCCAAAGCAGCCACTTCATCAGGCAGATGACTGATCAACTCCTCCTTCTCCTCCCTCTTCAGGTCATCATCCATTAGATGTCTGACTTCATCAACCGGTTTGATCAGGTGCCTGCGCAGAGAGAAATGCAGAACCACGATTGAGAGGATAATAAAGAATATCAGCAGTGCTGCAGTCCAGCCGGTTGAAGTATAAATCGCTTTTAAAATCGGACCTTTATCCAGAATAAGAACCAGCGAACCTGTATGGCCGGGGATTCTCTCCTCAAACAGCACCAGATCATCTTCCAGCGCAACTTCGCTGCGCATCTCTTCCACACTCATGTTACGCGTCAGACTAACCCTTGGTGGCTCCCCATCCTTCAACGATACCTGCACCAACAAGCCTGATGCATCGACCAGAAGAATACCGGAGATTGACTCATCCTGAACCAGAGCCTCTGACTCCTCGGTAATACTTGTCGTATCACCCTGACTCAGATGCTTGGAAAACTCGGCAAGCTGATAATGCATGCGATGCCCGGCCATCTCGGCCACCATGTAATTGACCAGACCATCAAGGGTAAGAACAAATGCTACAACGAGAGCCAGAAAGAAAGATCCCGACCAGATAAGAATATCCTTAATGAGATCCGTACGAAGAGTGTGGTGAAACTGCGATTGCCCCATAGGCTTGGCTCCTGCCCGGCAATTTATCTGCCCCGACTGGACTACGTTAGACTAAAGCCGCGGTTTTTGCAGCAATTATAGATCACTCACCATGTAGTGTGACGATAATTCGCCTGGCTCCACCATGATCACGATGTTCACCCAGATAGATGCCCTGCCATGTACCCATGGCCAGTGATCCATTACTGATCGGTATAGAGAGCGATGAGCCGAGTGTGCTCGATTTGATATGCGCAGGCATATCATCAGAGCCCTCCAGCGTGTGTTGATAGTAATCCTGATTCTCCGGTACAAAGTGATTGAAGTGCGCCTCCATATCCCTGCGCACATCAGGGTCGGCATTCTCGTTGATGGTCAGACTTGCGCTGGTGTGTTGAATAAAGAGGTGCGCCACCCCCACTTTTAACTCACGCAACTCCGGCAGCTGCTCAAGCAGTTCACGGGTGACAAGATGAAACCCTCTCGATTTTGCCTGCAGTCGAACTGTTTTCTGCTTCCACATCCCTCACCCCCTCTGCGCAAAAATGGTCATCATGAGACCACCATGCCGTTCACAGCTGCCATCGGCAGTGGTCTCGGAGCCTTGGCTCTGGCGATGACATAGATCTCCTGTAACTCATCGGCTTCAATGCTCGTCGCACGCTTCTCAGTGCCTACCCGAACCCCCTCTTTCACGGTGATTGGTGCAGCATCACGCAAGCCCTTTGAACCCCGTTTCATCGAGATGGCTGTCACCCCCTTACCTTTGCCGAGCAGCGGGAACTCATCTTTTGCAATAACCGCCAGACGACCATCGGAATCGATAAAGGCAAACGCATCATGGGCAGCATCGATTTCGCGGATGCAGAGCAGTTTCGAGCCTACCGGGAAATTGATAAAGGCTTTACCCTTCTTGTTGGCCGAGAGCATCGACTCACCCATCGCCCGGAAAGCGTGACCTGCCGTGGTGGCGATCAGATATTCAGACTCGGCTTTGACCATCACCATGCGCGTTGGCGCTTCATTGATACTGAACATGAACGTTTTAGAGATCGGCTCACCGTTACCACGGCCACCGGCCAGATCAGCGGCGAGCATACTGAATGCCCGCCCTTTCCGTCCGATCAGCACAAGCATGTCTGTAGTATGCCCTGCAGCTGCATCAAGGAGCTTGTCCCCCTCCCTGAATTTAAGACCGGCCAGATCAACATGGGCGTTTCGCAGCCCCTTGAGCCACCCCTGCCTGGAGAGGATTGCTGTGATCGGTTCACGGTTGACCGTCTGCTGCTTGCTCATGGTGCGCGCTTTTGGCGCATCGGCATCAACCACTGTTCGACGTTCATCTCCGAACTTGGCCAGCGCATCTTTAAGCTCGCCGGTGATGTGCTTCCAGCGATGCCCGTGGTCATCGACAATCAGTTCAAGCTCCGCTTTCTCCTGCAGCAGCTTTGCATGCTCATTCATCAGCTTCATCTCATCGAGCTTACGCAGTTGCGCCAGACGCAGATCGAGGATAGCCACCACCTGCTCCTCATTGAAACCATACTTCTGCATCAGAATCGGTTTTGGTTTATCGTTGTCATAGATCGTTTTCACGATCTCCATCACATTCGGATAAACAACAAACAGACCCTCAAGGATATTGGTGCGCTTATTGATCTCACCCAGACGCACCTCCGCCCTGCGCATCACAATCCCTTCTCTGTTGTTCAGGAAGGAGTTGAGTAGTGCGTCGAGTGAAAAGAGGCTTGGCAGGCGATAGCGATCACCACCGGGTGCATCAATCCACTTCTCCAGCGCATAGGTGGCATACTGGATGGTCACCTGCAGATTGGTGGCTGAGAAGAGATGTAACATGATCTGTTCGGCATCGAGATTTTTCGATTTCGGCTCGATAACAATGCGGATACCTTCAGCTGAGGATTCATCACGCAGATCAGAGATCATCGGCAGCTGGCGTGATTCGGCAATGGTTTTATCCGAAATACGCGCCCCCATCTCGATCAACAGTGGTGACTTCTCAATACCGTAGGGAATCTCTGTGACAATGATCTGCCACATGCCTTTGCCAATATCTTCCTTATGCCATTTGCAGCGCAGCAGCATTTTTCCGTAACCGCTGGCATACATCTTCTCCAGCTCCTCTTCCGTGCTGGTGATAATACCGCCACCGGGGAAGTCCGGTGCAGTGATATGTTTACGCACAAGGGCGAAATCTCTGTTGGATGCCCCCGCCCCTGTCCTGCTTCTGCGTTTGGAGAGCGCAATACATGCGCCAAGCAGCTCAGAGAGATTATGCGAAGGGATTTCAGTCTTAAAGCCAACAGCCGGATTACCTGTGCTTGAGTTCATCAGAATCCACGGGAATGGTGCCGGCAGCAGCATCGGCTCCCTGTCCTGATCATCGTAGTTGGGCTGATACGGGGTGATGCCATCCTTCAGATCACTGGAGAGCATCGCTTCGGCAATCGGCGTCATTCGCGCTTCGGTATAACGCATAGCCGCTGCCGAATCACCATCAATGGAGCCGAAGTTACCCTGCCCATCCACCAGCGGATAACGCATCGCCCAGGGCTGGGCCATACGCACCATCGCGCCGTACACAGCCGAATCACCGTGCGGGTGATATTTACCGATCACGTCACCGACCACGCGGGCGGATTTCTTGGTTTTGGTGTTTGATCTGAGCTGGAGTTTTTCCATCGCATAGAGAATGCGGCGGTGCACCGGCTTCAGGCCATCACGAACATCGGGAATGGCACGATCACCCACCACTTTCAGACCGTAGCTGCGGTAGAGTTCACGGAAGACCGTCTCAAATGGCGCAATGGTATTGTTGCCTGAATCATAAGGTTTAAAACGCAGCTGCAGATCATCGATGTCATCAAGATCATCGGTCATATCACATGGATCATCGATGGATTCGATGGCGGCTGCACTATTTACAAAGCGGGCATCCTCGATCTCCTTACCCATCAGCAGATCACGGCGCTGACCTGCATCATCACCCATCAGCTTGGTCACCAGTGCATCCATGCGCTGCGCATCTTCAGGACTCACCTGCACCAGCACGCGATTTTCAACATCCATACAGGTCTCTTTCAGCTCCGGCGGATTCATCTCACCAAGACCTTTAAAGCGGATATATTCAATCTTCTTGTTCTCAGCCAGCGCCATGGCTCTGAGGCCATCAAGCTCCTCTTCATCCTGCGCGTAGTGTTTCTGTTTGCCTACGGTGACGCCGTAAAGTGGCGGCTGCACGATAAACACACGCCCCGCCTCCACCATTGGCCGCATCTGTCGCCAGAAGAAGGTAAACAGCAGTGTCTGGATATGGCTGCCGTCGATATCCGCATCGGTCATCACCACGATTTTGCCGTAGCGACGCTTCTCGATATCACAGGCATCACCAATGCCGGTACCAATCGCCGTAATCAGATCTGCAACAGCTTCACTGTTGCCTGCATCGGTAGATGTCACACCTTCGCAGTTCAGGATTTTACCTTTCAGGGGGAAAACCGCCTGCAGGTCGCGATCATTGGCCTGCTTGGCAGAACCACCCGCCGAATCACCCTCCACAAGGTAGAGCTCTGTATCTTCAATATCGTTGCTGCGGCAATCGAGCAGTTTGCCAGGCAGCGGTGTTCTACCGGTAAAGGTTTTGCGATCCACCTTTTTGGTTTTGCCACTCTCAGCAGCCGTGCGCGTGGTAGCCCGATCAATAATCAGCTTCATCCATGCATCAGAGATCTCGCCATCACGATTCAGCCAGAGGGCAGCCGAATCATTGATCACACCACCGACAAACTTGGTCGCTTCAGAAGAGGTGAGCTTCTGTTTGGTCTGCCCCTCAAAGGAGATGTCCTGAATATAGACGGAGAGACCAAGCTGGCTGTTGGTCATGATATCGGATGCCGCAATTCTGGTCTTTTTACCGAGCAGTTTTTTCAGCTCCGGGCGCATATCGATATATTCACGAACAGCCTTGAGAAGCCCCGACTCAAAACCCTTTTCATGGGTACCGCCACGCGGCGTGGGCACAGTATTCACATAGGATTTGGTGTAGATCGGAGTGCTCTCTTCAAAAGAGGCGAAAAACCAGTGCACCTTCTCCATATCCCCGAGCTGTCCTGAAAACTCAAACATCGGAGACTCTTCCATGCGCGAGGTCATAAATTCGGAGAGTCCATTTTTAAAGCAGAAAGTCTCATCTTCCAGACCCGGCGCTTTGAACACCACCTCCAGCCCAGGAATCAGAATCGCTTTGTCCATCGCCTGCTGGCGCAACTGCTGCACACGGAACCTGGCGCGCTCATAATATTTCGGGTTGGGAGAGAATCTGATCTTGGTGCCGTGCGTGCGCGGCCCGCATTCGCCGATCTGTTTGATCTTTTCGACTGTACGGCCGTTTTCAAGGCGAATGAACCACTCACCCCCGTCACGCTTTACAGTCGCTTCCAGCCACGATGAGAGTGCATTGGTGACGGTAATACCTACCCCGTGCAGACCACCGGAGACCTTATAGGCATTATGATCAAACTTGCCGCCGGCTTTGTCCTTGGTAAGCACCAGCTCAACACCGGATATGCCGTCCTGGTTCTCCTTCACCGGAATGCCGCGTCCGTTATCTGAAATGCATACCACATTCTCGGATTCCAGTTCAACAATGATCTTATTGCAGAAACCACCGATCGCCTCATCACCACAGTTATCAAGCACCTCTTGTGCGATGTGGTGACAACCAAGCTCAAGGCCGGTATCGGTATACATATTCGGCCGCAGCTGGATATGAGAAATCCCATCGAGGTCTTTAATCGAATCGATATCGTAATCTGCACTCATGTAAACATGTCCTTTGCTTTGAATCTGGTTTGCCGATCCCCCGTCAGGGTAGACGGGATACTGATGGCACTACTCTACACATGCATGGCAGGGAAAATAACAGGGCTGAAAAAGATGCATGGTCATCAACAGCGACCATACAACAAACAGGTCATCTTTTGCAAAAAGATTTGCACCGGATTTCGTGTAAATGTGTAACCGGGAGTAGCAACGCTTGATCCAATATAGCTCCGTATACAATGAAGTCATGGCTTATAATCTCTTGGAAAATAGTTGCAGCGCAAACAGATTGGCGCACTGCAGACCAATATTGATGGGTGCAGTTTTTCGATTCCACCCTAAAATGCCGCATGCTCTATTTTGATAAGGTATCCCTGCGACGTGGCAGCAAACAACTGTTTGGCGATATGAGTTTCTCTGTGCACATCGGTGACCGGGTCGGCATTACCGGTGCCAACGGCTGCGGTAAGTCATCACTGTTCGCGCTTGTACAGGGGAAATTGGAAGAGGATAGCGGCAGCTTCCGCATGGACAGAAATATCGCCATCGCTCAGGTAGAGCAGGAGACCCCTGCCCTGGCCACACCAGCCATTCACTACGTCATGCAGGGCGATGAAGAGCTAACTAAGCTACAGGCCCAGCTGGATAAGGCAGAGACCTCTGGCGACGGCATCAGGGTGGCTGAGCTGCATGAGAAGCTGGCCGCCATCGATGCATATTCAGCTCACGCCCGTGCTGCACGACTGATGCACGGTTTAGGCTTTAAAGTTGGCACCGAAGAGAAGGCAGTGGCTGATTTCTCCGGTGGCTGGCGTATGCGCCTGAATCTTGCCCATGCACTGATGTGCCGTTCTGATCTTCTACTGCTCGATGAGCCAACCAACCATCTCGATCTGGAAGCGGTGGTATGGCTGGAGAAATGGCTGAACAGTTATCGCGGTGCGATGCTGCTGATCTCCCATGATCGCGATTTTCTTGATCGCTGTGTAAACAAAGTCGCTCACATTGAGCATGAAACACTTACCCTCTACTCGGGCAACTACACGGCATTTGAGCGCATCAGAGCAGAGAAGCTGGCACTGCAGCAGGCCAGCCATGAGAAACAGCAGAAGCAGATCAGCCACATGATGAGTTTCATCACCCGCTTTAAGGCCAAGAATACCAAAGCAACGCAGGCACAGAGTCGCATCAAGGCACTGGAGCGCATGCAGCTGATTGCGCCGGCGCATGTCGACTCCCCTTTCTCATTTGAGTTCAGCCATCCCGGTGGCATTCCCAATCCGCTACTGCGGCTGCACAAAACCGATGCCGGTTACGGTGAGACCACGATTCTCTCCGACCTCTCCTTCTCCCTGCTTCCGGGGGAACGCATCGGCCTGCTCGGCCCCAATGGCGAAGGCAAATCAACGCTGATCAAACTACTGGCCGGTGAACTGGAAGCACAAAAAGGCAAATGTGAACGAGCCAAAGATCTCTCCATCGGTTATTTCGCCCAGCATCAGTTGGAGCAGCTGCATGATGAGCTCTCACCTGTTCAACACCTGCGCATGCTGGAAGAGCGACTGCCGGAGAAAGAGGCGCGGCAATTCCTCGGTGGTTTCGATTTTCAGGGGGATATGGCCCTTGCCCCTGTCGGCCCCTTCTCCGGCGGTGAAAAGGCTCGGCTGGTACTGGCTATGCTGGTCTACCAGCAGCCCAATCTGTTGCTGCTGGATGAACCGACCAACCATCTCGATCTGGAGATGCGCCACGCCCTGAATATGGCACTGCAGAGCTTTGAAGGGGCGATGATTCTGGTCTCGCATGACCGCCACCTGCTACGCACTGTCTGCGACGCTCTGATGCTGGTCTCAAACGGGAAAGTGAACCCTTTCAATGGTGATCTGGATGATTACTCCAAGTGGCTGCTGGAGCTGCGCGATGAAGAGGAGAAGGTAACAACGCACCCCTCTCGCAAGGATGACCGGCGCGCCAAAGCCGAACAGCGCAAAGCCCTGCAACCGCTGCGCAACAGAGTGAAAAAACTTGAGAGTGAGCTTGATAAACTGCATCAACGCAGCGAAGCACTGGAGAGTGAACTTGCCGACCCTGCGCTTTATGAGAGCAGCCAGACCGAAAGGCTTAAAACCCTGACCATTGAACACCGCAACCTGAAACAGAAATTAGATGAAACCGAAGAGGCGTGGATGCAGGCCGGAGAGGCACTGGAAGATGCCGAATAAGGGTGAGACGTGGTCTCTCTATCTGATCCGCTGCAACAGTGGTCAACTCTATACCGGAATCACTACCGATGTTGAGCGTCGTTTCACTGAGCATGGCGAGGGAAAAGGGGCAAAGTTTCTGCGCGGCAAGGCGCCTCTTGAACTGGTTTTTTCAGAGCAGATCGGGGATCGATCCGATGCCCTGAAAATGGAGATAAAAATTAAGAAATTACGCCGCAGTGAAAAAGAGCTACTGATCAAGCGTGGCTCGATCAGTCAGTAAGATAACCTTAGTTTACTGCTCATCTTCGTACTACTGCTCTTCGTCGTAGGACTCTTCATCATCAGACTCTTCGTCTTCGTCATCATCATCATCACTGACCACATCAATCACCGCGCCACCGACCTTAAATGGTACTTTGACCACCTCAACGGCAACATCGACAGCCGTACCTACGACGGTTCCGACCACACAACCTGAGAGGCTAAACAGAGCAATGAAAACAAACAGATATTTAAACATGATCACCTCGAAAACTGATAGACACCCTTGCGCAGCATCTTACATAATTCTGTGTCCCATAACACGTCAAAAGCTTCAGCCCAATTCATTATCAGGACGTTCGCGACAGCGCCAACATAAAAACAGAACGGGCAGCCAAAGCCGCCCGTTCAGATCACCAGTTCAAACTTTAAAAAGGCGGTGCCTTCTTTTTGGCTTTGGCCAGTTTGGCCGCAGCTTCAGCTTTGCGCCCCTCTGAATAGATAGGACGATCAGCTACATCCGGCAGAGCCAGCACCTTCTCAAGGTAGGGGATCGCCTTCTTATACTTCTTGCGCTCCAGCCAGTAGTCACCGCTGAAATAGTTGGCATCCATATCGTCAGGTGCCACTTCAATCGCTTTGGCCAGATAGGCCTCAGCTTTGTCATTATCACCAAATCCGATAAAACCACCCGGCACCATGTAGTAGAAGCTACCCAGGGTTGTGTAAACAGCACCATGCATCGCCTTGGCATCGATCTTTTCCGCTTCCAGCAGCAGATCCCGCCCCTTCTCCATCTGCGGCATGGCATTAAACATCGAAGAGACACCGCCCATTGCACCAGCATAACCGGCGCGAATAATCGCTTCCCAGATCTTCGGCTCAGCACGCTCTGCATGTTTGCCACTGAGTGCTTCCGCTTTATCAACCAGCGCCTTGAAGGCTGCCTCTTTGTTCTCATCTGAGGTTTTGTAGTTGGCAATGCCCCACTCTGCCTGCAGGCCGCGCACAGCTTCATCGACTTCATCAGCCACAGTTGAAGTTGCAGGGAACAGTGAAAGTGACAGCGCCACAACAGCTGTCGAAAACAGACGTTTCATCTTCATATCTTACTTCTCTCCTTTAGCAAATTGACGTGCAATACGATTTTTGGCGGCAACCGAGCCATCCACAATCCTTGGCAGAATCGCGTTAATACGTACAAACAGCGACTCCGGAAATCCGAGATAGACATCTTTGCGATCACTCTCAATAGCTGCAATAATCTTTTCAACAACCATCTGCGGCTCATCCATGTTCATGCCAGTTGCTTCACCCATGCGATTCACCGCATCGCTGTTCATGGCTGTTTTCACAGCCCGCGGCGCCACATAGGTCACCTCAACACCAGAGTCAGCAAGTTCACGGCGCAGCGCTTCTGAAAAGCCACGCAGGCCAAATTTAGTGGCCGAATATGTGGTAAAATAGGCAAAACCGATGGAGCCGAAGATCGAACCGACATTAACAATACGCGCACTACTCTGATCCAGCATGGTGGGTAGAAAAGCGCGGCAGAGCCACATCGGAGCCAACAGATTGACATGCATCATCAGCTCAATTTTCTCTGCACTCTCATCCTCAAAAGCGGCAAAACTGTTCACTCCCGCCAGATTAATCAGCAGATCAATACCACCGAGCAGTTCACTGCACTGGCTGGCAACACGCTGGCACTCTGAAGCAGAGGAGAGATCACCGCTGACGCAATGTGCATCAACAATCGAAGCTGCAACCTTCTCAAGGGCCTGAGCATTGGCATCCACCAGTGCAAGTTTAGCGCCACGTTTGGCCAATTCAGCAGCCAGAATGGAGCCCATGCCGCCGGCAGCACCGGTCAGAACGACCCGTTTATCTCTGATATCCATCAGTTATCCTCCATCATGGCAACAATGAGCCATGTGTTGCCGTGCAGCCCATGGACGGGCTGCAAAATCAATGACCACCTTCATTGATTTTGTAAGCAAAGGCAAAATGACACTTTTGTCTTTGCGTTCTGATTAATTGCAGGATGCGGTTAATCAGCATCAATTCAACTCAATGATTGGCAGAGCACGAAAGATATCACCATAGAGCTTGTAGAACATCCTGGCACCGTGAATCACAGCAGCCCGATCCTGCTCTGAATCCAGACGATTCATCAGCTTCTCATAAAAATCGACATGCTCCACATCAAGGGAGCCGTGTGAGTTCAAATAGGAAAATGCCTGCTTCGGCAGCCCGAGACTCTTCTCGATATTGCCCGCAGCATGTGTGGCCAGCGATACACTTGTCCCCTCGAGCACCAACACCATGCCAAAGAAACCGACCGGATTATTGCGATATACGGTGTCGTAAGCGTAGGCGACCATCAGTTCGGTCGATGGGCTTGGCGTACCACTGCGCACAGCCTCTTCATCACCACCACAGGTCTGAATATCGTTAAGAATCCACTCCTGGTGCCCCATCTCCTCTTCGATATACTCACCCACCGCTTCACGTAGCCACTCCAGCCTGCCCGGCAGGCGACCACCGGTTGCCATCAATAGTGGCGTGGTGTGTTTAACATGGTGATAGGCCTGCGTCAGGAAAGCGATATAACTCTTCAGGCTTAATTGTCCGGCAGCTCCCATCTGAATAAAGGGAATCGAGAGCAGGTCATTGCGTTCACTCTCTGTCTCCGCAAGCAGCTGATCATAAAAATCCATTCAGGACTCCTCATACAGGGCTTCGATAGCCTCTTTATAATATGCATAAACCTGTTTGCGACGCACTCTTCCTGTTCCGGTCCAGAGGCCGTCGGCTATGCTAAACGGCCGCTCTGCAATCTGCCATGCTGAAATCCGGGCATAATCGGGGAGGCGTGCATTGGCAGCCTGCACCGCCATCTCTATGTGCGATTCGTCCACACCCTGACGCGGCACAATGACTGCAACATTAAAAGGGCGTGCTTCACCGAAGAGACAACACTGCGCAACAGCAGGTTCAATCGAGAGTTCGCGCTCCACCCACTCCGGTGAGACATTGCGCCCGAAAGCTGTAATAAAAATATGTTTTTTGCGTCCGGTAAGATAGAGGAAACCATCACTATCGAGATAACCGATATCACCACTCGGCCAAAACTCTCCGGAAAAGGCGGCGTCACCGAGATAACCGGAGAACAGGGCTCCTGCAACAAGGATCTCACCATCACCGGCAAAAGAGATCTGCGCATGCGGCAACAGCTTGCCGACACTGCCTAGTCTGTTTTCAGCCGGGCAATTGACAGCCACAACACTGGCCGCCTCAGAGAGACCATACCCCTCAAACACCGGCAAGCCGAGTTTAGCAGCCCGCTCCAGCAGATGTGGAGAGACCGCAGCTCCACCCACAGCCACATAACGCAGTGCTTCAGGTTTTGGTACCCCTGACTCAATCGCAGCCACCAGCGCATGCAGCATCTGTGGAATCATAATAGCGGTTGTTGCTCTGGAGGCCCCCAGCATGCCGATAAAACGACTCACATCCAGCCCGGAAGCGCCACTTAAACCGACCGCCTCAAATCCCGGTGCACAGACCGTAGCCCCGACCAGAAGCGGCGCATAGAGGCCGCCGATATTCTCCAGCAGGGTGGCATAGGGAAGCAGGGAGAGATGCCGGTCAGAAGCGCATGCGCCGGTCACTTCAGCCAGCGATCGCGCCACCTGCTCCATCACCTGTTGAGTAAGCATCACCCCTTTCGGCTCGCCAGTGGAACCGGAGGTGAATGTCACTTTCACGCAATCTTGCGGCAGTTTTACTTTCGAGACGGTAAGCTGAAACAGGTAGAGTTGCTGAGAAGCTACCGTGAAAGGGATCGGCTTGATAAAACCGACCTTCATCTGCTCGCAGATAGCGCGAACCCGGTCCGGGTTATCTGTGAGAATCCCATTGATGCCGGCGGCGTGAAAAAGATGGCCGATCTGGGATGGTGAGAAAAAATTTGGCACGGGAACAACAGGCACTACTGCAGCAAGGCAGCCCAGATCCATTACTGCCCAGGCAGCTCCATTATCAGCAGCCAGCGCCACCGCGCTGACATCGTGCCGGTTCATCATGTTCGCCATGGCAGCTATTTCAGAAGAGAGGGTAGCGTAGGTTACAGGTTCACAGGGGTAACCACTCTCAATCGCCACACGATCCGGAGCCTGGATCGCAAAATGGTTGATCGCCGCAAGAACCTGACTCATGCCTGCTTTTTGATCCTGGCCAACTTTTTACCCTCAGCCTCGGCAGCTGCCCAGGTATCACGCAGAGCGGCCCACATCTCCTGAAGGTTATCATACCCACCCTCAATCGCACCAAAACAGATCACCGGATCACCACTATCGTAATAGCTACCCCACTGTTTTACCTCATCTTCCGGCAGCCGACGAGGATCGGCCTCAAGAAGCTGCTTAGGAGAGAGCCCTAGCCGCGAGAAGGCGTTGCGCAGGCGGGTCACACCGGTAAATACCACCCAACGGAAACCGGCAGCCTGAAAAAATGCGGTGGCACCGATAATTGCCATGCGCGCATCACCGGGGGTGGCTTCAGCAAGATTACCTACCTCAACAATCTCCGAACGTGTTACGGGTTGCGCAATATATCGGGAGATCGCCACTTCAATCGGCTCATCCATATACTTCTCAAGATAGAGGGATTCAGTAGCTGCATCGCGATAACCCACGACTGCTTTGGTTGCACCATGGCGGTCTTTAACACGGATAAAATTGGGCATAAAGCTGTGCATATTCGCACCATAGGTGCGCTTAAAGTTCTCATGAACAAATTCACAAGCCACACCATAATCAGGATGATCCCTGTAAATCACTTCAAACACTCAAGAAAACTCCTTTGCTCGCCATGCGCACAAGTTATCGATTAATCAGTGAGATAAAATGATTTCTGTCACAACCGTCTCAACTCATATTGAGGTACGCGATCTGGTGTTACACTGTACTGCTTAGTACTCGCGAAGCATCTGCTCATGTTCTGAGAGTGAACGTTCAAATGCCGAGCGTTCAAACAGACGATCCATATAACCTTCAAGATTACCCCATTTGGCGGTATCCAGACCGATCGATGGCAGGCGCCACAAAATCGGTGCCAGTGTCACATCAGCCAGCGTGTACTGCTCACCGATGAAATACTCTGTACGACCCAGGTAGGCATTGAGGGAGTCAAAATAGACTTCCATCTTCTTCACGGCATCCTTCTTCTTGCGTCCATTCTGAGTGTCTTCATAAAGGACATAAAGCTCGCGCTCCAGCTGCAATACAGCCAGACGCATCTGAGCACGCTCAGCTGGTGAACCGGGTTTAAGCGGTGGATGAGGATAACGCTCATCGAGGTATTCGTTGACCACGGAGGATTCAAAGAAAACGATGTCACGGTCAATCACTGTAGGCAGTTTGCCATACGGATTAATCTTCAAAAAATCAGCAGGAAGGTTTTCTGACTCCAGCTCCTGAGTATCAACCGGCAGCTCTTTTTCAGCCAGAACGATACGTGTGCGATGCGAATTAGGGCAGTGTGCATCGGAATAAAGCTTGATCATCTAAACCTCCGGCAGGGCATAGCGCCTGCGAAATTGGTTGCGCAGTGTAGCGTCACAGCCGAAAAAATAAAGCTTTTTCTATTTTTTCATTTAAAAACAAAGAGTTATGAGGTTATGTCGCCTGCAGGAAAGCTACCGAATTCTCTACTGCCTGAGTAAGCGACATCCCCAATGCAAGATTGGCAGCTACTGCAGAGGCGAGCCGGCAACCGGTGCCGTGACACTGGTCAGCATCCCAGATCTGTCTGAGATGGGAAAAGCGGCTGATCTCGCCATCGCCATCACACAACAGATCAAGCAGCGTATCCCCATCACCGTGTCCACCTTTAAGTAGAACAGCACAGTTCAGTTGCTCTGCCAGTTTTGCCACTGCCACAACCGGATCATCTACAGCCTCACCCAGCAGATGGGCGGCCTCATCGAGATTTGGTGTAATCAGTGTCGCCTGTGGCATTAACGCATGCATCAGTGCATCCACGCCACCAATATCCAGAAGCGTTTTGCCACTACTGGAGATCATCACAGGATCAATGATCAACGGGCCTTTATGTAGCTGATCCAGCAGGGCAGAGATCAGTGCCACATGTTCGGCATCGACCAGCATGCCTGTTTTCACCACGGCCACATCATAATAGTCAAAGATAGCGTGTATCTCGGCATCCAACTGGGCCAGTGAGACAGCTTCAATACGAGTGATGGTGCTCGGATTCTGAGCTGTTAGTGCAGTTGTCGCTGAACAACCCTCTGCTCCCAATACTTCAAAAACACGCAGATCAGCCTGAATGCCTGCACCGCCACAGGAGTCGGAGCCACCAATCGTCAGGCAGACCGGCCTCTTACCGCACCCTGTCACGCCAACTTCCACATCTCTGTTAGCAATCGTGCCTCTGACTCAATATCTTCAGCAGCAAACAACCCTGAAATCACTGCTGCACAGTCGGCACCGGCCGCTTTAACCTGTGCTACATTAGCAGTCGAAATGCCGCCGATGGCACAGATATTGGCATCGGGAAGCAACAGGCGTGTCTTAGCCAGTCGCGGCAGCCCCAGGGTCGGCACTTCCGGCTTGGTTGTCGTTGCCCACACCGCGCCAAAGGAGACGTAATCAGCCCCTTCATTGAGCACAGCCTTGGCATACGCCACATCGGCCCGGCAGGTCACGCCGATAATGAAATCGTCACCCACCTCAGTTCTCATCTGCATGAGATTAGTCACATCATCCCGCCCCAGATGCACACCATCCGCATCGGCAGCAACAGCCAGATCAACCAGATCATTGATGATCAATCTGGCACCATATTGACGGGTTAACAGACGTAGCGCTTTTGCCCGTTTAAGCGAGCGTTTGTACCCCTGTTTTTTATCACGAAACTGCACAATTTGCAGACCACCCTTCAGGGCTGCCTCAGCTCTGGTCAGCAGATCATCACTATCGATATCGGCAGGCAGAATGCCATAGATGCCGCTTAGTTTTTTATCAGGCATCAAGCAGTTTCAGAAGATCGGTGAAATCAGGCAGAGAGACAACGCGATCAGCATATTCAGCCGGCACGTCCTGATAACCGTGCTCAGCAAAGGCCACGGTTTGGCAGCCAGCATTAAAACCCGCTTCCACATCAAAACGGGTATCACCCACCATGACAGTTTCAGACGGCTCAACACCCATCGCTTTGCAGCACTCAAAGAGCATGTCCGGCGCAGGTTTTTTGGCAAAGCCATCTTCGGGCGAGAGTGCCAGTGTCAGATAAGGGGTAAGCCCCATCTGATCAAGAACCTTAATGCGTGCCTTGGCCGGTTTGGCCGTTACACAGGAGATGGGAATACCTTTGGCTTTGAGTGTATCCAGCACATGCATCACACCGGGAAACGGTTTGCCGAATTCGGCAGGGTTCTGCTCATAGATATCAGCAAAAGCGTGATAGAGAGCCATGGTCTCCTCATGCTCCATCGGCAGGCCGAGAACATTAGAAGCCAGTTTGTGTGCACCACCACCGACATGCGGCTGGGTATCGGCAAGGCTTAAGCGCAGCTCATAACCGAGTGACTCCAGTGCACGATTGGCATTGGCCTGAATATCGGGCAGTGCATCCACCAGTGTACCGTCTAGATCGAAAATAAATGCTTTAGGTGTGCTCATAATAGTTCCTTTATATCTTTTATTGCCGACGTCAGCTCCTGCATAACTGCCGGATCACTCTCCTTTTCTAACTGCAAACGCAGTGCGCTCAGCACCATCTCACAGCTCTGCTGATCGCATAAGCGAGCCAGCGCCCAGGCCGCATGGCCGCGGATCAGCGATTCCTGATCATTGAGAACATTTAACAGCCCCGGCACAAATGCAGCAACACCGGAATTACCCATAGCTATGCAGACATTGCGCAACAGACCGCGTCGTTTTGTTCGCTTGATCGGCGATCTGCGGAAGCGAATCCGAAAGGCCTCTTCGTCGAGCAGCAGCAGACTAGCAAGATCGGCAAGATTATTCTCCCCTTTCGGCATAAGGTAATCGACATCAATCCCCTCACCCTTTGCTGCATGTCCATTCCACGGGCAGACCAGCTGGCAATCATCACAGCCATAAATTCGGTTACCCATCAGCGTTCGCAACGCATCCGGGATAAAACCATCGAACTCAATCGTCAGGTAGGAGATACAACGCCGTGCATCCACCACATAGGGGGCAATAATCGCCTGCGTAGGACAGAGATCGATACAGGCTGAGCAGCTGCCACAGTGATTATCAGCCCTCTGATCCGGCTCAATCTCGGCCGTGGTAAATATCTCACCGAGCAGAAACCATGAACCATGCTGCTTGTGAATGGTAAGTGTATGTTTACCCTGCCAACCAAGACCGGCACGTTCTGCCAGGGCGTGCTCAAGCACAGGGGCGGTATCAACAAATACCCGCTGATCATGTTTCCCCAGCATCACATCGAGTTCAGCAGCCAGCCCTTTCAACCGTTTTTTCATAATCTCATGGTAGTCATCACCATGGGCATAGGCCGTGATCACCCCTGAGGATTTCCTGCTATCTGCCTCAGCCTGTGAATAATCAGGTGGCGTATATAACATTGCTACCGAAATGACACTTTTCACACCGTCGAGCATCGTTGCCGGATTTTTTCGACGCTCAAGGCGCACGGCTTCAGCCATCCACCCCATATCACCCTGCAGACCCTCGTCACTCCACTGCTGCAGTGCATCAACATGCTTCTGGTCAACCTCAGGTCGCGTCACATGGCAGAGCGAGAAACCGAACGCTTGCGCCCTCTCCCTGATCACTGTTTTCAACTCATCTGCACCCATGGCCACACTCTGACACACTCACACAGCCGCCGCATAACATTGTATCAGTCACACATATCGGAACGGACTAACCATGCATTCATCCAGGCTTAACCATCGCTTGTCATAAATCGCTCTGATCATATTAACAAGTGAGGAACAACATGGATTTTATCGCCGCAGTTAATCTGGCAACAGCCACTATTCTGGCACTACTGCTTCTCTCTATGAGCTTTGAATACGCTCAGATTAAATTTTATGCCTACATGACTGTTGGCATTCTCATCGCACCACTACTGCTGGCGTTGGTTGGCAATTCATCAGGCTGGTTCGCTGTCGATTACCTTGAGGTCATCAGGCTCGAACGGGGTGTATTCAGCATCATAATCGCCACCGGTTACGGTGCAGCAGTCGGGCTTGTGCTCAATCTCATCAAGAAAAAGATCATCAGCGCATTCCGCAGCTGGCGCAAAAGCAAGGTTGAAAGCACCCCCCTCTGATATTTCTCATATATCGCACAGGTTTACGGCGCAACCAAAATCGACTATATTAGTTACATATTCATATTGTTTGCATAGGGGGGCTTTATGATCGCCACTGACACAGTCATTCTTATTCTGATAACCGCCATTGTTCTCGTTGTCGGGCTGATACTCTGGCGCGCGGCAGAAGCAAAAACATACGATCCTAACTCAGTCGATCACAGTGCCGGTTATGATCCGAAACATGATCACTTCGGGCCGGATCATGCGAAAAAATTCCAGCAAATGGCGAAGGTAAAACCCAAACCAGTGCCCAGGGCAATGGCAGCCACAGCAGCGGCTCAGCCTGTCACCTCTGCTGAGGAGCCGTGGGATGCGCATCTTATCAAACCCGAACAACTAGAGATCAAACAGGCTGAAGAGTCTGCAGAAGAGAAAGAGCGGCGAGCCGAATCAGATCGGCGCAGGTCTCAGGACAGAAGAAACAACGAGCGGCGAACTATTGCAAGCCGCAGGGCAGCTCAGGCAGAGGGTTCGTGATGCTGTAGCGCCGCTACTGCGACGCAGTATCACCCTCTCTGTTTGTATCATTCTGTCCTGCAGCAGCGGCCTTCTGAAGTTTAGAGTCAAACGCTCCCGGATTGAACGCTCTGACAAACTGCATCTGCGTTGCATCCAAACTCAACTCTCTTTTATCCAGATTTTCGCATATCTCTTTTCTCAACTGGCGGGCAACATCGGCATTTAATTCGAGATTGGCGATGTTTTCGCAACTGGCGAGAGCCTGATTCTCAGCAGCCAGCAACTCTGAATCGGTCAGCTCTGTCTTCCTGATTTTACTGTTTCTATCACCATTGAGAAAATGCAGCAGACGCCAGAGCAGGCCAATACTCATGATATATTTCTTTTTGCGGCTTAATAACTTCCGGGCCTGAACTTCCCCAGCATGCTCCTTGAGGAGAAAATCACGCTGCATTTTTACCGATAGTTCAGCTTTGCTGATCGCCCTGGATATCACTGAATGGGGCAGAGTCTGTTCAGTCATCTTTATTGAGCCCTGCTGACGAATTATTTTTTACCGATCTCTGCAGGCCGTAGCTGTTTGGCCAGGTTATCGAGCACACCATTGATAAAACCACGTGGTGGCTCTCCGGCATAATCACGCGTCAACTCCAGCGCCTCATTGATAATCACACGATAAGGGATCTCCAGGCGATTCTGCATCTCCCAGACGGCAAGACGAATCACATTGATCTCAAGCTGGGCAACCGAGCGCAGGCTCCTGCCACGCACGGCAGTTTTAATCACTTCATCGAGTGCATCGACATGATCGATGACACCATAAACCAGTTCACGCAGATAATTCTCATCCTGATCATCACGCTCTTCATGCTGCAGACGACTGGCAATCAGATCGGGAATCATGCCGCCATCCTTCTCAGCAGAAGCCCATGCATAAAGTGTTTCCAGCGCCGATTCACGCGCCATATGACGATTTGCCAATTAAACCTCCAGAGCCTGCAACTGCCTGACAACCTCAACAGCGGTCAATGCAGCCTCTTCCCCTTTATGACCATGCACACCACCGATGCGTTCATAGGCCTGTTCGTTGCTATCTACGGTTAATACACCATTACCGACACCAACATCGCCACGCTGCGCCACTTTACCAATGGCGTCCATTGCACCCTGGCAGACATAATCAAAATGGGCTGTATCACCACGAATCACACAGCCCAGACAGATGATCGCATCAAAGCGACCACTATTGGCCATGTTGGCGGCAATCGTACCGATCTCAAATGCACCCGGCACATGAATAATGGTCATATTCTCTTCGCTACTGCCATGCTCAAGCAGTGCCGAGACTGCGCCTGAGAGTAGTGCTTCTGTGATTTCATTGTTAAAACGGCTGACTACGATGCCGACATTCAGACCTGTAGCATCGACATTGCCCGCCAGATGGGGTGCATCAAGACTCATGACTTTTCACCTTTCATATTCAGCATATGGCCCATCTTCTCCTTTTTCGTGGTCAGATAGGCGATATTATCTTCATGGGGATTGCTCTGCAGCTGCACACGTTCACTCACCTCAAGTCCGTATCCATCCAGTGCGATGATCTTCTTCGGATTATTGGTCAACAGATTCAGCTTGCGCAGCCCCAGATCACGCAAGATCTGTGCACCGATGCCGTAATCGCGCAGGTCGGCTTTAAAGCCGAGTTTCTCATTGGCTGAAACGGTGTCGTGACCGGCATCCTGCAGGTTGTACGCCTTCAGTTTATTGAGCAGGCCAATACCGCGCCCCTCCTGCCTGAGATAGAGAATCACACCTTCACCGGCCTCAGCGACCTGACGCATCGCCGCATGCAGTTGGGAGCCGCAATCGCAACGTCGTGAACCAAAGACATCACCGGTCAGACACTCTGAGTGAACCCGCACCAGACAGGCGCGCTCGGCATCCGGTTCACCCATCACCAGTGCCACATGCTCAGCCTTGTCCACTGCATTGGTGTAACCGATCAGACGGAACTCGCCAAACTCAGTCGGCATGCGCACCTCAACCTCTCGTCTGACCAGTGAGTCGTGCTGCAAACGATGGCTGATCACATCAGCAATCGAGCCGACTTTCAGATTATGCTTTTTAGCAAATTTCTTCAGCTCCGGCATGCGCGACATGGTGCCGTCTTCATTCATAATCTCACAGATCACACCAGAAGGCTTCAGACCCGCCATACGTGCAAGATCAATACTCGCCTCTGTATGGCCTGCTCGCACCAGCAGGCCACCTTCACGGCCAACCAACGGGAAGACATGACCCGGCGTATGGATATCTTCAGCGCGCGCACCATCAGCAATAGCGGTACGGATCGTATGGGCCCGGTCATAGGCTGAGATGCCGGTGGTTACACCCTCAGCAGCTTCAATGGAGATGGTAAAATTGGTTTTAAACTTGGAGTTGGTGTTGGAGACCATCAGCGGAAGCTGCAAGCGATCAGTCTGCTCAGCAGTTAGTGCCAGACAGATCAGACCACGCCCGTGGGTAGCCATAAAATTGATCGCTTCAGGTGTCACCCACTCCGCCGCCATCACCAGATCGCCCTCATTCTCGCGATCTTCATCATCGGCAAGGATGATCATGCGGCCTGCACGCAGCTCTTCTAACAGCTCTTCTGTTGTTGCCAAAATCATGATTGCTCCTTCGATTCTGATTTGTTGCCATCCTGGCAAAAATCAGGACGCAGACACAAAAACGCGGTTTTGTATCTGCTCACAAACCGCTCACTACCGTTCACGGTCTGGCGGCCCGCCCATAGGCCGCCCGGTAGCACTGAATGCATCATTCAGGCTCCCGCATCAGAAAACTGCATCAGCCGCTCAACATAACGACCATACATATCGGTTTCGATGTTTACTTCTGCACCGGCTTGCAGTGCTCCCAGATTGGTGTGCGACAAGGTATGGGGAATCAGGTTGACGGTAAAGTCGCATCCCTCCACCCTGTTGACCGTCAGGCTGACACCATTAATCGCCACTGAACCTTTGACCACCACATAACGAGCCAGTGATTCAGGCAGTGTGAATCTAAATTCGCGATGTTCACCAATCGTTTTCACTGCTTTCACCACACCTAAGCCATCAATATGGCCGGTCACCATATGACCGCCAAGCGGATCACCCATGCGAAGGGCAGGCTCCAGATTGATGGCATCGCCCTCATCAGCATCTGAGAAGAGCGTCAGATTCAAAGTCTCCAGTGACAGGGTCGCAGCAAAAGCATCGGCCTGTGGAAATGCGGTAATCGTCAGGCAGCAACCATCGCAGGCAACGGAGTCACCCAGTTGCCAGTTATCCATTGCCAGTGCTGTTTTGAAAACTATGTGGGTCTGTTCAGGCTCACGCTGGATACTTACGATGCTTCCAACGTCCTGAATAATTCCTGTGAACATCGGCGCATCTTAGCGGTTTTTACCATCGTTTCCATCGAATCGGTAATTGTGGATAATCGGCAGTTATGCAGCGAGCCCGGAAAATCCTTAAATCGACCTTCGGTTACGAACATTTTCGCCACCATCAGAGTGATATTATTGCTGCCCTGATTAAGGGCGAGGATGTGCTGACGCTGATGCCAACCGGCGGCGGAAAATCAATCTGTTACCAGATCCCTGCGCTGATCCGAGAAGGGTGTGGCATCGTCATCTCACCACTGATCGCTCTGATGCAGGATCAGGTGGATGCGATGAATCAACTGGGCATCTCTGCAGCATTTCTGAACTCAAGCCTCTCGGCCTCAGAACAGCGTATCATTGAAGCCGAGTTATCTTCCGGTGAGCTCGATCTTCTCTATATGGCACCGGAAAGACTGCTCACCCCCACCACCCTGTCGCTGCTGCAATCAACAAAAATAGCGCTGTTTGCCATTGATGAGGCGCACTGCGTATCGCAATGGGGTCACGATTTCCGTAAAGAGTACCAGCAGCTCTCCATGCTGCATGAGTCATTCCCCAACGTGCCCCGCATTGCCCTCACCGCCACTGCCGATGCCCGCACACGCACTGAAATCATCAGCCAGCTGGCTCTTGAGAGTGCATCTGTTTTTGTAAACAGCTTTGATCGCCCCAATATCCACTATGCTATCAATGAATCGGGTAACAGCCGTGATGCTCTGTGGTCATTTATCAGTGAGAACCACGCCCGTGATGCAGGCATCGTCTACTGTCAAACACGCAAAGGTGTCGAAACAACCGCGCAGTGGTTAAGCAGCAAAGGATGCACAGCGCTCCCCTACCACGCCGGCTTAAGCCAGGAGATCAGGCAGCAGAACCAGCAACGATTCCTGCGTGATGACGGGCTGATTATTGTCGCCACCATCGCATTTGGCATGGGCATCGATAAACCGGATGTACGTTTTGTGGCACACATGAACCTGCCGAAAAACATCGAAGCATATTATCAGGAGACCGGACGCGCAGGACGCGATGGCAATCCGGCTGATGCCTGGATGAGTTATGGTCTTAAGGATGTGGTCGGACTACGCCTGTTCACCGAACAGAGTGATGCCGAAGAGCGATTCAAGCGGGTGATGCATCAGAAAACCGATGCCATGCTTGGCCTGTGCGAGTTGACCAGTTGCCGCCGTGTCGCTCTGCTCGCCTACTTTGGTGAGACACTGGAGCAGAAGTGCGGCAACTGTGACAACTGTCTTAACCCGCCAGAGACATGGGATGCCACGATTGCCACCCAGAAAGCGCTCTCCTGCGTATTCCGCACCGGCGAACGCTTCGGAGCCCAATATGTGATTGATGTTTTAGTTGGTAAAACAAACGAGCGCATCGAGAACAACAATCACGACAAACTCTCAACCTTTGATATCGGCCATGAACACACTGCTATCGAATGGCGCGGCATCTTCCGCCAGTTGATCGCCCACGGCTATCTGGCCACCGATGCTGAAGGTTATGGCGTCTTGAAACTGACCGGCAAAGCGTGGCCACTGCTTAAAAAGAGTGAAACCCCGCAAACGGTGATGTTACGTGCACTGCGTAAGGCAAAAACCAAAAAGAGAAAAATATCGGTCGCAGCATCCGAACTCTCGACGGAGGATCAGCAACTCTTCGAAACTCTGCGGATCCTGCGTGCCCAATTAGCAAAAGAGCAGAACGTACCACCCTACGTCATCTTCCCGGACAAGACGCTCTCCGAGATGGCTCTCGTCAGGCCACACACTTCCTCTCAGCTATTGGAGATCTCCGGTGTTGGTCAAACTAAACTTGAGCGCTATGGCTCAGCCTTTTTGAATGAGATCAGCAGTTCAGCTCAGTAGCGAAACCCTGAAATCAGGAAGCATCCGCCAGCTGCCCGGAGGCCCTGCGTAGATGCAGGCTTAACACACGGGCAATACTTTTAAGGAATGAGATACCGGCACGAGGGTGGCGATCAAGAATCTTATCAAAGCTGTCACGGGAGATAGTAAGTAGCGTGCACTCGGTCTCGGCGATCACAGTAGCCGAGCGAGGGAATGTGTCGAGCAAGGCCATTTCGCCAATACTGCGGCCACGTGAGAGGGTTGAAACCTTCACCCTTTTGCCGTTATCCGACTGCTTGAGCACTTCCAGGGTACCGGCAACAACAAAACACATGTAATCGCTATTGTGCCCTTCTGAGAACAGCAGGCCTCTTGCATGGAGCTGAATAATATCCATATGCGCTGCAATAATCCTTAGCTGCCCGCTTGCAACTTTATCAAACATGGGAATAGAGCCCATCATCTCAATGACCTCTTCGATCATCTCCATCTCTTCTTGCTGAGTAACAGCGTTCATGCGGTAACCTCGATATTATTTCATCCCAAGTGCAAAGGTGATGCGCAGCATATAATCCTGCAACTAAAAAACACTGATCCACATCACTTCTAAGGAGTGATTCTAAGACAACCCAGGGCACTCACCTTTAATATAGATTGGATTTCATGAACAACAATATGAGCAAAAACAAAGAGAGTTGCAACGGCCATGCAGAGACGAAAACGATCAATGATCGTTATAGCGGCTCAGATCGAGAATACCCGATTCCACTGGCTGCGATTGTGCATGCAGCGCCTGGAACCAGTCTGCCAGAACCCAGAATTTCGGATTGGTGCGACGAATACCGAACTGCGCCACAATCGCATCGTAATCAGCCTGATTGCGTATCTGTTCACAGGCCGCAACAAACATTTCCAGCTGTTCTACTTTCAGATCAAAGAAGAAGTTGGGGTAGGCACCACTCAACCCTTTCACTACCGTCAGCGTGTCACCACGCATATCCTCATCAGAGCGATTATTCACCTCTTTGATAAAGGAGTCCTCTTCATAAGAGCGGTAGGTTTTGTTGTAGATCAGCGTATAGGCATCTCTGCCATCCACCCGCAGATAGGAGAGGGCCGGAAAATATTGCAACGGCATATAGTGCGACGTTTTCCCACTCAGATTGGCCAGGCGCTGCATGGCCCGACCAGTTGCAGATTTGAAACAGTTTGCACCATCACAACGGTTCAGATCAGCTGCATCGGGAGATTTGGCGGCGACATGCGTCCGCAGCAGCGTGAACAGTTCATGCTGCTCATCGCTTGAAGCGTAACCGGTGACCGAATCGGCATTCAGCCAGGCGCTCTGAAGATCGATATTCTGTTTGCGGGTCGAGCTGCGATTAACGCCATGCCAGAATTCAAACTGTGCCTTGCGCTTGCCCACAGGCAGGAAGAAGAGAAAGTTATCCTCCCCTTCAGTGCGCAGGAAATCCATGTACAGGCGTGCGGAGGCCTGATGACCAAGCGTGCCGAAGGTGTTGTAACCGGCGACCAGCAGATAGTGCAGCCGTTCGAACACCGGATAATCGAGCATCCAGGCCGTTTCCGGCTCATCACCAAGCAGCCCGTAGCTCACAGTGGCACTGTCGAGATTACGGAAGACGGTAAGTGCCGCGTTGCGGTTCACCGAGCCATCCCGGTTTGAGCCGTTCCAGATAAACTGATTAACTGCCCGTTTAACATCAATCGGGAACAATCCCTTCTGACTATCCTGCTGCAGGTAGTAGTCGAGCTTGGCCCGCATATAATCCTGCTCCTGTGGCCAGTACTTGATCCAGGCATTGAGAAGACGGCTGGTATCGCCAAGCTCGGTTGGCAGATGCAGCAGATTATCATTGGCCTTGAGGAAATCGCCATCGAGTCCGTGCTGTGAGTAACCGGTGGGATTCTCAGGGCTTAAGAAGAAGACCCAGAACTGATCTTCGATGGAACTGAGCGCCCCCACCCCACGGCAAACCGGACCTTTGATAAAACCGTTGATAAAGAAGCGAGCATCATCAAGCAGGAATTGGTAACGCGCCTGCACAGGAATAGCATCAAAGATGGTGAAGGGTGTGAGCATCTTCTGCTCATACAAGCCCACCAGTTTTTTTATTTTGATATAAAATCGCTCAGCCCACTGACTCGCCTCTCCCGGATTGTAGGGCGGCAGCTCTTTCACCTCATAAGCAGGTTTAAGGAACAGCTCTTCATAGCGCTGCATACGCGCCTCGGAGAGTTCATACACAATGTGACTCTTATCCACGATACTGGCCCGATAAGGGCGCAGTCGGTAATAGAAGACCCCTTGCGGATCATCGTAGGGGCGCACCGTTGGGATCTCGTCAATATCCCCTCTTTCAGTACGGGAGCGCACCAGTCGGAAAAACATCTGATCAGCGTCGCCCATAAAATGGATATGACCCAGCACCAGATGTTCATAGATATAACGACTGACCAGCTGCTGCTTGTTGCCGCTGGCATTGAAGAAAGTTTCCCACGCTTCTACCTGTGCTACAGATGCAGAAGAGAGGGCTTCAGGTGGTGACGCTTTTGCCCCCTGAGCCAACCACTGCACCAGTTTGCCATACTCCTCTGCGGAGAGGCCGGGCACGGCATAAGGCATACCCCAGTTGGGATGATCGGCCGCAAAAGAACCGAAATCATCAATCGTGGTACAGACCTGTTTACGGTCGATACTCACATCCATACCCGCCGGCAGTTTCCCGGACTCAGGCAGTGGGTTGCGCTGTTTCAGGTTCAGCATCTGGTAGAGCAGTGAGCTTTTCAGGTTCTGCTCCGCCGTTCCCCCCTCTGTCTCATTCACTACGCTGAAGAACTCTTTTTCACGCCACTCATCGGTTGAATTGGCATCGATAAACATGCGTGTCGGCTGCTGGTAGATAAAACGCCCTTTATCATAAACCTTGAGCTTGTTGGCACCGCGGTTTAAACCCTCATATGAGCTGAGTTTGAGCTGGCATGGGGCATCGTAACAGCCGTGACAGACGATACAGCGTTTCTCCAGTGTCGGTCTTATATCGTTGAATGTGAGGCTTTTATCAGGCAGTGAGCGAATCAGATCAACATCCTTTTTCGCAATATCAGGAATTGGCTGACCCGGCTTTGTACATGCTGAGAATATCAGCAGGCCAATCAATGGTATCACGATCACAGCCCTTAATCCCATCACCTGCAAAGAAAAACAACCTGTTTTGAAAACCATAATCACCCGCCCCATGGCAAGTCATCTCAAAAAAAAGCGACTGCCATACCCCTTATCACGGACTCAATACCACAGAGCCGCGTTAAGATTATTAATAGCAGATTTTCAAGTTTTACCCAAATTGTTAGGCAGACCTTAGATAGAGAAGAGAACTCTGGCGTTGCGGGTGGTTTGTGCGGCAAGTTCGGCAAGTGAGAGACCGCGCACTTCGGCAATGCATTCAGCCACCTGTTTCACATAGGCCGGTTCATTGCGTTTGCCGCGAAACGGCATCGGTGCCAGATAGGGTGAATCGGTCTCCACCAGCAGCAGATCAGCTGGCACGCTGGCCGCCACAGCCCGCAGTTCATCGTTGCGTTTGAAGGTAACATTACCTGAAAATGAGATCGCCATGCCCAGCTCGACAGCAGCGTCAGCCGTTGCCTGATCGGCTGAAAAGCAGTGCATGATGCCACCGCATTCGGAGATATTCTCCTCACGCAGAATACGCATCGTATCGGCATCAGCATCACGGTTATGCACGATGACAGGTTTATTGAGCAACTTTGCAGCACGAATATGGGTGCGAAAACGCGACTCCTGCAGTCCCGGATCAACATGGTGGCGAAAGAAGTCCATGCCGGTTTCACCGATAGCCACGCAGCGCGGGTGATCAGCCAGTTGGCAGAGCTGCTCAACTGTTGGCTCAACCTCCACCTCATGGTTGGGGTGAATGCCGACACTAAACCAGACATTCCCTCGTGCTTCAGCCAGCGACTTCAGGCTGTCGATATGATCAAAATCAACAGCAACGACGATACAACCTTCAACACCCGCTGCCGCCATGCGTTCAAACATGGCATCGCGATCCTCATCAAAATGTGAAAAATCGACGTGGCAGTGGGAATCAAAAAGGCGGATCGGGTCACTCATGAATCAGATCAGTCATGCATGATCGCTTTGAGGTGACTCAGTTTAACATGGTGCACATCAAGGGTATGCAGATCCTGCAACACATCCACGGCATCACCATCGGGCTCACCCAGTTCCGAGACCACCAGATCAGCTCCTGTAAAATCATGATCGCGGGTATAATCATTGACGGTCACTACACATTTCAGGCCTGCGGCATGGGCTGATTTCCAGCCGTTCTCAGAATCTTCCAGCGCGATTGTGTTCTCCGCACTGACACCGAGCTGATCCATCGCATAGGTGTAGATATCAGGTGCCGGTTTTTTGGCTGCGACAATGTCACCGGCTGCCAGCACGGCAAAGCGATCAAACCACTCAGGCCCGAGCGAATGTTCAATCAGGGCATCCAGTGCTGACGGTGTAGTGGTTGTAGAGACACCAAGTGTAATGCCTGCTGCATACGCCTCTTCAAGCAGACGTCGCACACCCGGACGCAATGGAATGCGCCCTTCGGCAATAAGTGTTTCGTAATGTGCAGTCTTGCGAGCATGCAGTCCGGCGATCTCCTCAAACGGCATCTCGTGCATATCTCCGCGATCAATATCAAAACGGATACGCTCTTTACCGCCGGTGACTGCCAGCAGCTCGCCATAGGTTGCCACACTCCACTCGCGCTTATGCCCCGCCTCATCAAAAGCCATATTAAAGGCTACGCGATGTCCATCACGTTCGGTATCGGCCAGTGTTCCATCCACATCCCACAGGATGCATTTTAGCTCTGCCATCTTCATATCTCCTTTTTATCTATACCAGAGTGCAGTATATCTCTTGGAAGAATTTCCCAGTCCGCTAACATCGCCACCATGAGCGAAATTCAGATGCCGGAAATTATCCCTAAGACTGAGGCAGATGTTGCCGAACCTCAACTGCAACGTCCCCCTATGTATCGTGTGGTTATGCTCAATGATGATTTTACCCCGATGGAGTTTGTGGTTGATATTCTCATCCGTTACTTCCATAAATCGGAAGAGACAGCAAACACACTGATGATGCAGATCCATCTGCAGGGGCGTGCAATTTGTGGTGTGTTTACCAGAGATCTTGCCGAAACCAAGATCCATCAGGTTGAAACTGCCTGCCGCGCCGGAGGCCATCCGCTGCGCTGTATGATGGAGAGAGAACCGGACCAATAGGCACCAAGAAAACCCTAAAAAACTACGTCCATGTAGTTTTTTAGCACGCAAAGGCAAAAGCGTGGTTTTGCCTTTGCTCACAAAATCAGGCATTCACCATGCATGATTTTGGCAGGCCCTCCGTGGCCTGCACGGATACTCTGACTTTTTCAGAGTATCCGTAAATGTAATCAGTGGGATGGCTGTTTCGACTATAGTTGGTAAAATTGGCACCGATATTGCAGATAAGAGAGTGCAGCAACAGCAGAGGCTGGCAACTCTAAGATGCTGACAAATGGATCGATACACTGATCACGCTAAATGGATCAAGGATGTGACCATGGGAATACTGAGCGAAGAACTCGAAGAGACACTTAACGAAACATTCCATAATGCACATGTTCGCAGAAATGAATTTGTCACCATTGAACATCTGCTGCTGGGTCTGCTGGATAATCCCAATGCGCTCGGTGTACTGCTCGGCTGCCGCGCCGATATTGAAAAACTGCGTCATGATCTTGCCACTTTCATCGAGGATCATATTGCCATTTTGCCGGATGATGCAGGGGAGACCACCGCCAGCATCGGCCTGCAGCGGGTGATTCAGCGTGCCGTGATGCATGTGCAGGCATCGGGCAAACGCGAAGTGACCGGTGGTCATGTACTGGTAGCCATATTCTCTGAAAAAGATTCACACGCTGTCCATTTTCTCAGCCGTCTGGGTATCAACCGTCTGGATGTTGTCAGCTTCATGGCCCACGGAGCCTACAGTGATGAGTCCAGCGAGCAGCATGAAGTTGGTAGCGAAACGCCTGCTATTGAACACGAGAAGAGTGATGCCAATGCATCACCGCTACAGCGCTACTGTATCAATCTTTCAGATCGTGCGAGGGAAGGGAAAATTGATCCGCTGATTGGACGCGATGTTGAGCTTGGTCGCTGCGTACAGATCCTCTGCCGCCGCCGTAAAAACAATCCGCTGCTGGTCGGTGAAGCCGGTGTAGGTAAAACTGCCATTGCCGAAGGTCTGGCACTTAGAATTGAGGCCGGAGAGACATCGGATGTTATTGCCAATGCCACTATCTACGCGCTGGATATGGGCGCCCTGCTTGCCGGCACTAAATACCGGGGTGATTTCGAAGAGCGACTGAAAGCGGTGCTGCATGCACTGGAGCGTGAAGACCAGGCAGTGCTCTTTATTGATGAGATCCACACCATTATCGGAGCAGGCGCTGCCAGTGGCGGCACCATGGATGCCTCCAATCTGCTTAAACCGGCACTGGCCAATGGTGAACTGCGCTGTATCGGCGCCACCACCTATCAGGAGTTCCGTAACCTGTTTGAGAAAGACCGTGCTCTGGCACGTCGTTTTCAGAAGATCGATATTCCCGAACCAAGTGTTGAAGAGACCATCGAAATTCTTAAAGGGCTGAAATCCCGTCTTGAGGAGCATCATGGTGTGCGCTACAGCCAGACCGCCATCGAGCAGGCAGCCAAGCTTGCCAAGCGCCACCTGAGTGAACGTCACCTGCCCGATTCGGCCATCGATGTGCTTGATGAAGCTGGCGCAGCCATGCGCGTGCGCCCTGAAGAGAAACGCCGCAAACAGATCAATGTGCATGATATCGAATCGATGATCGCATCGATTGCCCGCATTCCACATCAACAGGTCTCCGCCTCTGACAAGAAACAGCTGGCGCATCTGGATCGTGATCTCAAACTCTCGGTGTTTGGTCAGAACAAGGCGATTGATATGCTCGCATCGAGCATCAAGCTTTCACGTGCCGGTCTTGCCCATCCTGAAAAACCGATCGGCTCCTTCCTCTTCACCGGCCCTACCGGTGTCGGCAAAACTGAAGTGGCACGCCAGCTTGCACGCATTATGGGTGTCGAGCTTATCCGCTTCGACATGTCAGAATATATGGAATCGCACACTGTCTCACGTCTGATCGGCGCGCCTCCGGGTTATGTCGGTTTTGATCAGGGAGGCCTGCTCACCGAAGCGATCAGTAAAAATCCGCATGCCGTACTGCTACTTGATGAGATCGAGAAAGCCCATCCCGATCTGTTTAATCTGCTGCTGCAGGTAATGGATCACGGCAGCCTGACCGATAACAATGGCCGCAAAGCTGATTTCCGTCATGTCGTATTGATCATGACCAGTAACGCCGGTGCATTTGAGATGCAGCAGAACGCTATCGGCTTTAATTCACAGCCGCACAAGGGCAAGGATGAAGAGGCGGTCAAACGCATCTTCAGCCCTGAGTTCCGTAACCGTCTGGATGCCACCATCGGCTTTGCTCCTCTGGGAGAAGAGATTATCCTGCATGTGGTGGACAAACTGCTGATCGAGCTTGAGATGCAACTGCAGGAGCGCAAAGTGGAGCTTGAGGTGAGTGAGAGTGCCAAACGCTGGTTGGCAAAACATGGTCATGATCCGCTGATGGGAGCGCGCCCGATGGCTCGTCTGATCCAGGAGCATATCAAGAAACCACTGGCTGATGCCATTCTCTTTGGCGCACTGCAGAAGGGCGGCCTTGCCGTGATTGATTGCGAAGATGATAAACTGGTGTTGCAGCAGCCGGAGACAGCCACTGCATGAGCAAAGAGAATCCCGCCTCCCCTCCTGAGCAGAGGTGGGGGCGCAAACCTGCAAAAGGTACACCTGCAAAAAGTTATACCGATGAGTTCTCGCACAGCGACAGTGCTGAGCTGGAGATCACCATGCAACCGATCGGTGTGGTGCACAGCAGTTATCGAGAACGCTTTGCCGTACCACGCCAGCCTTCGCTTGATAATGCACAGGAAGCCACTATTGAACTCAAGACCGGCCTAAACCTTGATCAGGCTCTCAAAGATCTCGATGGTTTTTCACACATCTGGGTGATCTACTGGATGCACCTGAATCAGGGCTGGAATCCTCTGGTCACACCACCGCGTGGCCCGAAAGTGAAGCGCGGCCTGTTTGCCACCCGAGCTCCCCACCGCCCCAACAGCATCGGCCTCTCTGCCGTACGCCTGACCGGCATTGAAGGGAGAACACTGCATATCAAAGGTCATGATATGCTCGATGGCACCCCTGTGCTGGATATCAAACCCTACCTCCCCTACGCCGACGCTTTTCCCGAGGCCAGCAGTGGCTGGGTGGAGGAGACCGGCGTGGCCGATATGAAGGAGTCGATCAATACCGGCAGCTGAATTCTAAGTCGCGATCCTGCATAGTTCTGGTTAGATTCTGAGCAAGACTTATGGTGAGGTTCCGGCGATGGCAGACAACACAGAAAACGGTAAAGAGTTCAATCTCAACAATCTCGATGAACTGGACAACAGTGATCCATTCATGCAACCGCCATCAGCGGCCAGTGATCTGCCGTGGGAGAGTGCAGATATCGATCCCAACCGGGACAGCGATGAAGTGCCACTTGATAACAGTTACGACGCGGAGAATTTCACTGACCCGGTCGATGTTTCACGCAAAGAGCCCATTGTAGCAGTTGATCGAGAGGCGGATCTCTTTGGTGAAATAAACGATACACCAGCAGAGCCAAACCATTATGAGGAGCTCAGATCACCCTCCTATGCGGCCACTGAAACTACTCCGCTTGCCATGCCCGAGAGCGATGAGGGTGACGTGCGCGAAATCCAGTGGACTACCATTCTCTCCATCCTGGCTATCCTGCTCTCATCCGTCGCCATTTTTCTCAACCTTACCACCTCGACTCCGGTGGCATCAGTTACAGAGCAAGAGCTGGAAACCTATGAGCAGAAGGCGCGCAGCAGTGAAGCGCAATATCTTGAGTTGAAACAGCAGCTGGATCGTCGCCTGCGTGCTGTGGAAGCAGCACAGGAGCATATGAATGAGTCCGTGCAGATGCGGATGAAACAGATCGATGCCAAACGCACCAAGACTGTTGCAGCGCCTGTTGTAACAGCAGTCAAAAAAACGACAGCCACCCGGCTGCCTGCCCCGATCACAAGCAGTGGTTGGGCGGTCAACCTTCTCTCAGTGGATGATAAACAGGCCGCCACAAAAGAGAAAAACCGCTTCAATGGCCTTGGCATTCCCGCTGAAACAGCCAGCTTCTATATCAACAGTGTACTGAAATACCGCGTTCGCGTCAGCGGCTTTGCCAGTAAAGAGGAGGCAGCTGCATATAAGGCGAAACTGGCTGCAGAGTATGGCATCAAAGATGCTTGGGTTTATAAACCCTGATTCGCGCTAGTCGAATCATCATACCGGGTTAGACCCTTATCCATTGCCTGGAGGTAACATGGCCGATCAATCAGATGATAGACGACACAATGATCCGGAAGATGAATCCATTATTCCGGCTGATGAGTTGTATGATCTGGACATTTCACTCGATGATCCTGAAGAGCCTGTTGTAAATGATCTTGCTGACCTGGAAGAGCTTGACGAACTCGACGACCTTGATGAATTAGACGAGCTCGATGATCTCGACCTTGATGATCTTCTTGAAGATAAGGTGGATACTCAAAGCGAATCTGAACCGGTAGAGGGCCTGCCTGAAGAAGAGACACCTGTAGAGGAGGCTCCTGCAGAGGAGGCTCCTGCAGAGGAGACACCTGTAGAAGAGACACCTGTAGAAGAGACACCTGTAGAGGAGACACCTGCAGAGGAGACACCTGCAGAGGAGACACCTGCAGAGGAGACACCTGCAGAGGAGACACCTGCAGAGGAACCGACTGCTGTTGAGGAAAGTGATCCGGAAGATGCACTGGCTGCTGTGTTTGACCGCCGCAATCGTGATGAGGAGAGAGATGAACTGGATCTGCCCGCCTCATCATTCGATGATAACGAGGTCTCTGATTTCCTTGACGAGGATCTTGAGGATCTTGATATCTCACTGCAGGAGCTCGATGAGGCTCCACGAATTATCCGCTCTCCCGATGAACTGGATGAATTGGATGAACATGACAATTTCGATGATCTGAAGCGCGAACCGGCATCCGGTTACAGCGCATACAGCAGTGGGACCAATTCAGCAGAACCGGAGCCAAACATGCCCGACAGTAACACTGCTACAGCAGCAGAAACCAAAAAAGGTTTCAGCCTTAACATGGCCGATAGTATCTCCATGAGCATGGGGCTGGTGGCGCTGCTGATTGCAGCAGTTGCAGTATGGCTGGCACTGGATAGTTCAGGTTCGGTCACGGCGCTGCAGTCTGAACCGAAAAAGATTGAAAAACGTATATCCAACATGGAACAGCAACAAGCTGAGGCTATTACCGGCTTAACGCAGCAGGTTGAAACACTGCAGCAACAGCTCAATGATCTGACCCAGGTCATTGCCAGTAAAAGCACCCAGCAGTGGCAAAAGGGATTGGAGCAAAGTGAAGTGAAACCAGCCACCTCTACTACGCCTCAAACTGACTCTGCCGTTGCTCAGCCTACCTCTGGAGAAGTGATTAAAGCCGAAGAGGTCGTTAAACCTGAACCTGTCAAAAAAGCAGTGGTGAAAGCCAAACCGAAACCAGTAGTCAAGAAACTAGCCACGTACGAAGTTGATCTGAAAGCGATCAAAGGGTGGACGGTAAATCTGCAGTCCCTGAGCAGAGAGCAATCTGCCATCAACGAAGTGAAATACCTGCGCGAAAAGGATATTAAAGCTGAGTATGGGCGATTCTCAAGCAAAGGGCGCACCTGGTTCCGTGTTCTGGTACAAGGCTTTGAGCAGGAGCACGAGGCCATTGCCTACAAAAAATTCCTCAAAGGTTTCCACAATATCGATGCATGGCATCACAAAATGCCGTAAGGAGAAGTGATTATGAATATCCAGCATAGAGCGCTGCTCTATCGATTGACATTTTCGCCTCTTATTTTTGGATTATTTAGCGGCAACATCACTGTCGAGATGAAACCCGCAGTGATAATCGGCCATTAATTGCCTATTTGTATGTGTAATCCATACAGATCGACACTCAAGATTGTCCTGTTATGACCGATAATAGAGTACGGGAAGAACAAAAGCAGACCATCAGGGAGCGGGCTCTGAACAAGAGTGGATCCAACACCAACAGAATCAGCTGGTTGAACCGGCTGAACAGTCGATTCCAGCTGACACTGATTGTGGTGCTACTGGTCAGCTTTGCTGCCAGTCAGTATCTGCTATTCAGCAAGCAGCAGGTATCGATCTATCAGGAGGAGGTGGAACGCGCCTCATTCATGGCCGATGGCCTCTCTCGCAGCTTGCAGACCCTGATGCTCTCCGGTAACGCCTCTTACGCAGTCGACTGGCTTGATCGCATCTCAAATAGTCCGGAACTACTCTCTGTGCAGGTGATTCGTAAAGATCAGAGTGAAGCCTTTCTAGATGGTAAAACACTGGATGCCGTGAACCGGCATCTGGAGAGTGAACTGTTCACTCGCCCACTGCACGCCTCCCGGCAGGTCACTGATATCGATGCCGATTCATTTGCCAAAGCCAAAGATGGCGAACAGCTGAGTAACCTTGATGAGAGTAACGGAACCCTTACATTCCTGCTACCGATCAAATCCGGTGACGAGTGCCAGAGCTGCCACGGCTATGACCCATCGAATGTCCGGGGTGTTTTACGCATCACCACATCTGTAGCCCATGCTCAGCAGCGCATAGAGCAGGCACAACACGACATGATATTTTACGGACTATCAGTCGCCTTTATCATCGGCCTGTTGTTATCCCTCTTTATCCGCCGTCAGATTCTCACTCCACTTGAAAAACTGAGTGAAGCAGCTTCCGGCATTGCTGATGGTGATCTTGAAACCAGAGTTGATATGCAGAGTAAAACTGAGATCGGCAGACTCGGCGAATCTTTCAACCATATGACGGATGCTTTGAAAAGCTCTACGGTGTCGCGTGAATACTTTGAAACCATTATGGAATCTATGGGTGAGATGCTTTTCGTTACCGATATGGAACAGCATATCGAGTTCGCTAATCCAACCGTACTGACCACGCTCGGTTATGAGATGGAAGAGCTTCAAGGTAAAACATTAAATTCTCTCATTAAAGGTGGCATGGAACTGACAAAGGATGAGGCTGAACAGCTGGCCAAGGTCGGTAAAGTCAAGAGTGTTGAATATGAATTTCTGAATAAATCCGGCCAGAAAGTCTCTGTTATGGTTACCATCACCACGATGCAACACGGCGATGATGAGAACTACCTGATCGTACTCGCAGGTCGCGATATTACCCAGCAGAAAATGGCTGAAAAAGAGCTGCGTCTTGCGGCTAAGGTGATGGAAAATGATTCCAGTGCCATCCTGATCTGTGATGAGAATGCCAATATCGTACTGGTTAATCCCGCCTTCTGTGAGATCACTGGCTATAGTAAGGAAGAGGTGATCGGCAAAAATCCGCGTATTCTCTCCTCAGGAAAACAACCGCCGGAATTTTACAAAAATATGTGGAACTCGCTGCACAACGATGGCATGTGGTCAGGTGAAATATGGAACCGCCGCAAAACTGGTGGCATCTATCCTGAAAGACTCTCCATTACAGTCGTACGCAATGAAGAGGGTGAGATTACCAATTTCGTCAGCCTGTTTACCGATATTACCGAGCAGAAAGATATCGAACAGCGCCTGTCGCACCTGGCTCACCACGACTCATTGACCGGACTACCGAACCGAACCCTGTTCACTGACCGGCTGGAGCATGCACTGGCGCATGCCTGCCGCGACAAGCACAAGGTTGGACTGATGTTTATCGATATCGACGGCTTCAAAAGCATCAACGACAACCATGGCCATGATGTCGGTGATGCCCTTCTCTGCGCCATTGCTGATGCACTGAGCGAACTGGTTCGCGATGCTGATACCGTGGCACGGGTTGGCGGTGATGAGTTCGTTATTATTCTGGAAAATCTAAACCGATTCGACGATATGATCCTGGTGGCCGATAAGATACTTAAATGTTTCAGCACCCCCACTATGGCTGCCGACATCGCATGCGATGTTGGTTGTAGTGTCGGCATTGCATCGGGTCCGGATGACAGTAGCAGTGCTGATGAGCTGGTTAAAATGGCCGACACAGCGATGTATCTGGCCAAAACTTCGGGCAAGCAGCAGTACCGCATCTATAGCCGTGACTGTGTAAAACCTGAATAAGCATTGAGGGGTCTAAGCCTCTCGAATAGTTACCGGATTACCCCATCTATTAATTCCTTACAGACAATGCCATTGAAACTCAGATGCAACAGCGTCACCCTTCGAACTTAAGAAAAAGGAACAGGTACCGAAGGAGGCTCTCTCATGAGCAGTTTAAATCAGCAGTGGCAACAGCAGGTGGTAAGCTGGGAGTACTCATCAGCAGCTACACCCGATCTGAATGATGTGCCGATCCAGCCGTTTCCGGCATCGCTGCATGAGCAGGGCGAAACCCGGGTCATTGCGCTGGATCTCTCCAAAGCGCTTGAGACCCCCTACCTGGCAACTGCCCCCAACCTGCTGGCCAGTTACATTCGCATCTGTGCCAATGAGAAGATTGCCACATCAATAGCCGCAACCTCCGAGGTCTACTTTGTCTTGCGCGGTGCAGGTCGCACTGAAACTGCAGAAGGTACGATTAACTGGAAACAGGGCGATGCCTTCACCTTGCCCTACAATGAGGGTGTCACCCACTACGCTGATGAGGATAGTGCCCTCTACTGGAGCCACGATGCACCACTGCTGCAGTATCTGGGTGTAACACCGACCAGGCAGATGTTCAAACCCGCTTTTTACAGCAAGGCTTATATGTGTGATGCGGTTGAAAAGCTGCGTGAACCTGCGCTGCGCGAAAAACGTAATCGCATCGGCATCATCCTCGGCAATAACGACTGCACCAAAACCAAAACCATGACCCACACCATGTGGTCACTGTTCAACCTCTTGCCTGCCGGGGAAGTACAAAAACCGCATCGTCATCAGTCGGTCGCGCTGGATCTGGCGGTCTTTTCCGGGCCTGACACCTACACCCTGATCGGCAAAGAGGTGGATGCGAATGGTGATATCATTAACCCTGTAAAAGCGATGTGGGCGACCAACACCGTCTTTGTCACCCCACCGGGCTGGTGGCACTCCCATCACAACGGATCGGATCAGGATGCCTTTGTCTTCCCGGTTCAGGATGCAGGCCTGCACACCTATATGCGCACGCTTGATATCCAGTTTATTCGGTAAAAATAAAAAAGATTCTGACTCTCTGCCTGTTCAGGCTCAGCTGCATTTAGCCATGGCACTGCATATGCTAACATATTGGCATGCACAGCAACCGACTTAACCTTCGCTTCAAACTGATCGCGCTATCGCTGCTTGGGCTGATTGGTATGATCATTACCTTGGGACTGTTCTACTCCAACATCAGTAGTGCACTGTATGAGGAGCGCAAGCATGAGGCGCGCCGACTGATTGAGGCGGCCACAGGGGGACTGCAATATTTCCATCAGCTGGAGCAGTCAGGAGCCATGAGCCAAAGTGAGGCAAAGCGCCAGGCAACCAAAGCCATTGCCATGCTTCGCTATGGAAAAAACGGCTACTTTTGGATCAACGACATGGACGGCATCATGATTATGCATCCGTTCCAGTCCGGCCTCAACGGCACTAACCTTCTCAATACATCTGACAATCAGGGCATTTATCTGTTTCGCGAATTCGTTCAAAAGGCAGAGCGCGGTGGCGGCTGGGTTAAATATAACTGGCCCAAACCAGGCGATGCCGAGCAGTGGTATAGCAAGGTATCCTATGCTTCACCCTTCCTGCCATGGCGTTGGATACTCGGAACTGGCCTCTATCTTGATGACATAAACGAGGAGATTAACCAAACAACGTTGAATCTGGGCATCATCATCTTTTCCATATACGCGGTGATGCTTATCGTCACGCTGCTGGTTGCCAATCGGTTTATGCTGCAGCTTGGGGAACTGGCCATCAGGGATCCTCTCACCTCCATGTTTACCCGTCGTCATTTCATGGAACTGGCTCCGATGTTTATCTCCGGCCATGACCGTAGTCCGCAGGATTGTCTTGCTGCAATCTTCTTTGATATCGATCACTTTAAACATGTCAACGACAGCTACGGACATGACACCGGTGATGTCGTTCTAAAAGCTGTTGGCAACACGATTGCAAAGATGACGCGCGATTCAGACATGGCGATCCGCTATGGCGGAGAAGAGTTTGTGGTTATCGCTCTGAGTAACAGACTGGATGAGGCTGTTGAAATGGCTGAGCGCATTCGTTCTGCATGTGCAGCTCTGAGCTTTCATCACAACAGGGATACATTCACCATTACCATCAGTGCCGGTCTGGCAGAAAGAGCACTGCATGAATCAATGGAGAACCTTATCTCACGGGCTGACCAGCAACTTTATCTCGCCAAAGAGAACGGACGCGACAGGCTGTGCATCTCGCAAGCAGAAAAGCCTGAGTCAGTTTAACTCCAGGATCAGGCATCCTCTCTTGTTCAAAGTGAAATCGTGATGCTGCCCGCTGCCATCACTGCTTTCTGACGTGCCTCTTCAACAGTGGTACCACGTGCAAGCGCAACTGCCATGCGGCGTTTGCCGTGCACTTCAGGTTTACCAAACAGACGAATCTGCGTGTCAGGGGCTCTCAAGGCCTGCTCAAGCCCGCCAAAGCTAACCTGGGTGGAATCGCCTTCCACCACAACAGGACAGGAGGCTGCGGGGCCGTGCTGATGAATATTGGGGACAGGTAATCCGAGAATCGCACGCGCGTGCAGCGCAAATTCTGAGATATCCTGAGAGATCAAAGTGACCAGACCGGTATCGTGCGGTCGCGGTGAGACTTCACTGAAGATCGCTTTGTCACCTTTGATGAAAAGCTCTACACCGAACAGGCCATAACCACCCAAAGCATTGGTGACTTCCGTAGCAATATGTTGAGATGCTTGAAGTGCGGCACTGCTCATGGCCTGTGGCTGCCACGATTCGCGATAATCGCCATCAACCTGTAGATGGCCGATAGGCAGGCAGAAAGATGTGCCATCGCGATGGCGAACAGTGAGCAGAGTAATTTCATAATCGAAATCGACGAAACCTTCGACAATTACCTTGCCTTTGCCTGCCCTGCCGCCCTCCTGCGCATACTCCCACGCCTTCTGAATGTCAGCCGCTTCACGGATCACCGACTGGCCTTTACCCGATGAGCTCATGATCGGTTTAACAACACATGGCGCACCGATGGCTTCAACCGCCGCCTCAAACTCTTCCTGTGTTGCTGCAAATTGATAGGGTGATGTTGCCAGCCCCAATGTTTCTGCCGCCAGACGGCGGATACCTTCACGGTTCATGGTTAGCTGCGTAGCGCGAGCAGTCGGGATCACGTTAAAACCCTCACCCTCAAGCTCCGCCAGTGTGTCGGTAGCAATCGCTTCCACTTCCGGCACGATCAGATTCGGTTTCTCTGTTTCGATCAGAGTCCGCAGGGCAACGCCATCAAGCATACTCACGACATGAGAGCGATGCGCCACCTGCATGGCAGGTGCATCGGCATAACTGTCCACAGCAATCACTTCGACACCGAGCCGCTGCAATTCGATAGCGACCTCTTTACCCAGCTCGCCTGAGCCGAGCAGCATCACTTTTGTTGCTGATGGAGATAGTGGTGTGCCGATCTGAATCTGTGCCATGAAAACCTCCCGGATAAGACGGAAGCGTAGCTTATCGTTTTGCAGGCAAGAATCTACCGTGTGGTAGCAGGGTTATTGAGTGAGTTGAGTGACCCGCTTGCGATTCACACCAAAATCAGAGCGCCCTACCCGTGAAGCAGAGCGGATATGAATCAGACCACCTGCCTGATCAAGGCGCAGCTCTACATCATCAATATAGCGGAAAACAGGTGTGGTGAAGGTGGCATGCAGATAGGAATCACTCTCCTGCTGAATCATACCACCCTGCTCAAGGATGATACTTCTCATCTGCGACCAATCTCTATCGCCAAGCTTAATCGGCGCAATAGCATGCTGTTCACTGTTCTGAGTATGGACTTCGCTGCAGACACAGTTGGGTGAAGCCGGGCATGGGCGCAGAAGCCCGTTCTGCAGAGCAATATTTTCAGGTGTTTTGTGCGACTGCATCGCCATCACGATAAAAGCGGCCAACCCCAGCAGCAACAAAACTGCGACAACGATCAGTAACCATTTCACTGTTATATCACTCCCCTGCCACTCTATTTTCCATTCACCATATTCACATACTGCTGCATGGCTGAGCGGTAATGTTTGATATTTTTCTCGGAGATTCTACCCATCCGGCTTAAGCGCTCAGCGAGTTCATCGATATCGCGGTCAGAACCAAGGATTTTTGCATCAATATTAATACCCAGATGTTTGGAAACACTGTGTAACGATGCGAGGTAAGATTTCAGTGATGCAGCCTGCTTATCACCGCCATCTCTGATGTAACCTTCAAATTCAGACTGATATTTAATCACGCGCCACTCCATAGATGCATCGTTCTGCTCAACTCTCAGCAGAGAGAAGCGCCCATTCCATACTGATTTCAGATGCATGCAAACTTTATCATGGCTATGGATGTGAGAAGAGAAGCAGGTCCAGCGATAGTGTGATCAACCGCACAGTTTTATCACCTCTGACAGGCAAAGTACGCCCATGCGACCTTTAACCGTTATCCCCCTGCTGCTTGCCTCACTCTGGTTACACGGATGTGTAGCCCTTACCGCCGCTTCAGTGGTGCCAGGTGCACTGATTGAGGTGGTATCCAGCGAATTCAAGGGTGAAGAGGTGTGCATGACGCATCACATCACTCCTACCCTTGCAGCCGTTCAAGCAAGTCTGCGCAGCATGAAGCTGGATGTGGATGTGCTGGAGATTGACGAAAACGGCTACACCATCGCTTTCGGCAGTGAAAACCTTCATGGCACCATTATGCTGGAAGAGATGACACCCAAGCTGACCACATTCTATATTAAAGCGCGTGGCAGTATGCGTGAGGCTTCGGTTGAACGTGCCATTATTGATTCAGTGCGGGCAAATCTAAAAAGTAAAAGAGCCAAAAAACGGTTCCAGTTCGCCGGTTATCACAACCTCAGGGCCAAACCGAACATCAAAACTGCAAGGCTTGGCTGGTACCGTCCCGATGCGGAGCTAAAAACCCATCGCAATGGAAAATCTGAGTGGGTAAGTCTGAAGCTGCCATCAGGTAAAGTTGCCTACCTCAAACGTGACATCATCACCGTGGCAAGCAACTAAAAAGCATCCCGGCTTGCCCTGCTGAGCATATCGCTACGCTTGAGTGCTTAATCAAGTCGAATGCAGATCTCTTCGTTGCCAAACTCAACAACATCACCTGTAACAATCTTCTTTCTTTTCCGGGTCTCTATCTCACCATTGACCAGAACCAGACCCTCAGAGATCACCCGGTTAGCTTCGCCACCACTGGCAACCAGGGCTTCAAACTTCAACAGCTTATTGAGCTCAATCGGCTCTTTTGAAATAGTAACTTCTCTCATCTGATTCACACCCTGTATCGATATTCAAGACCCGTTCTGCTACTGCAATTAAAAACAACAATATACCGGAAAGAGTTCGGGGCTCAGGCTGAACCGAGCGCTGCTGTTTTGAAAGCTTTAGCGATTTTATTGCAAGAGTTGTCCTCTAATGTTCTACTCGACAAATCCCATAGATAAAACAGGGTGTTACAGCAGGTTAGCGAGATAGTGGAGAGCAGATGATTGAAAAAATAAAAGCGTGGTTCATCAGGAGAAATCCAATTTTCACCAGCCACCTGCAACGCAATGGCCTGCTCCGCTTAGTGCCCCCGGCGCTTGCCATGTATGCCATGATTCCCGTCTACATCTTTTTCCATATCATCTGCATCAAGCTGCTCTATAACCTGATCATCTGCCCACTGTTGAAGATCGAGCCGATAGCGTTGAAGCACTACATTGTAATCGATCGCCACCTGCTTCCCGGTCTTTCATATACCGCCAAATTTCACTGTGCCTATTGTGGTTATGCCAATGGCCTCAGCGTCGCAACTTCGGTGCTGTTAACGCGCATCTCCTTAGAAGCGACAGCGCCTGGAAACGCAGTTGTCAGGCTCTTTGCCAAGCTGATCTACCTTCTCACCTCAAGCCTTTCGATTCTCGCGCAATCGCTGGTCACACTCTCCTTTGATTATGTGATGGCACCTCTGCTCGGACTGCATCGTCTCTCCATGCAGCAGGCATCTGAGAAAATGAAGAGTAATGGTTTTGCAGATGATTTCAGGGTTTTTGGAAGCTTGGGCCGCAGATTCCTGCGCTTTGAATACAACACCTCATTGCGTCATGCCAACTCACTGGAGCAGATTGAATCACAGTGGTGCCCGATCAAACATATAGACAAACCGGGAGCCATTTATCCGGAGCACCACAAATTTTTTATTGAGCGCTGCGAGTTGTGCAAACTGAGAAAGGTGCTCTGTAGTGAGGGAACAGTTTCGACCAGAAAACCAACCTGGTAAGGGTGATCAGTGCAGCTTTTCCGGTACAGGGCTGTTGCCATGTACAAAGGCACTATTTTTATAGGGCATGGCAGTGGACTCCAGATAGGTGCAGATCACTTCACCGTGAGCCTTGAGAATCTCAACCTGCCCTTCAAACTGGGATAGTGGATAGAAAATCCTGATCTGCTGTTGCGCAGCATCATAGGCCGGTTCAACAATCCTTTTGTCACCATCAGGGAAGAAAGAGATCAGAGCCGATCTGGCTGTAAAGGCATCTCCGGCAGGCAGGCCAAACATCGCAATTGATGCTGAAGCAGCATCGACATCCCCTTCATCACAACGCCATTCACTGCCACTATCAACCTGTATATTTGCCGCCCGCAGTGACTCCATCCTGTGAATTCGCTCTTCAACTGTATGGTTTGCGTCCCTTGACGCCATGACTTCACTTATCATATCAATTCCTTTTCTCCATTTAAGAACTGAATGATAAGAGCTGATTGCGGCATTTTGATGACAAGAGCGAGTGCGGCACTTCTGCCGCGTTAAGATATAAAACTGGCTGTTCAGTCAGACTGTTGCGAAAAGGCCTCAATCTGCTGCAGCACCCCATCCAGATTATCTGGGTCAATCTCGCAGATAAAACCTCCACCGGGTGATAGTTTTACTACTGGTCCCTTCTCACAGTAACCCAGACAGGGGAAACGACTCACCTTGATGTTCCAGCCTCTGGCAGCAATCTCTGTTTCCAGCTTTTCAGCCAGAGCTTCACCACCACCACTGCCACTACAGGATGGCTGATTTGGACTGGCACGATGATTGGTGCAGACGACCAGCTGCTTCAGACAGGAAGTTTGCGGCCCATTGTTCTCTCCATCTCTATCCATATTGCATAATCCCCATGAAAAACAGAGAGCGTATATGAAACCGATGATCTGGTGAATGTCCTGAAGCCCGATGAATCAGTATAGTGTCGCCGATTGCAACAAACAGAGGTCTCTTCTCATAACATGATGGTCACAAAAAGCGATAAACTGGTCACCTGGTTCCCCACGCCTCCCGATGCAGATGAGATCCCCGATGTCATGCCCTCTCCTTTTGCCAATCTACCCCACCCGCTGGCCAGAGCTGCTTGTGAGATGCTGATGCAGAAGCTCTCCGGTGATCAGCACGGACTGCGTGATTTCTCACACCACGGTAAGATGTTCGGCGTGCTGGTGGTCAAAGCAGATGATGGGCGCATCGGTTTTTTGAGTGGTTTCTCCGGCATGATCAACAGCCTGTGGCAGCTGCCGGGATTTGTGCCACAACTCTTTGAGCTGGCAGAACATGAGAGTTATCTCAATGCCGGCAATGATCAACTGGCCGAGTTGACCCGGCAAATCGATCTACTGAAAAGCAGCGAGCAGCGAGCAAATCTGATGCAGGAGATCGCGTCTCTTCAGCAACAGCGTGATCTGGCTCTGGCTGCACTGAAACAGCGCCACAGAGAGGCCAAAGCTGAGCGCAAACAGCAGCGGTTGAAGCTTCTTGCAGCCGGTGATGCTGATGCGCAGCAAACACAAATGCGAGCACTGGCGCTGGCCAGTCAGCATCATAAACGCGAATTCACCAATGCCACTCTCGCCTGGCAGGAAAAACTACAGATCTTACAGCAGCAGCTCGATGAGATTGAGCAGCAGATAAAAGAGATCAAAGCGCAGCGCACCGAAAAGTCACGTCAACTGCACAACATACTGTTTGCCACCTACCGGCTGAGCAACTTTGCCGGCGAGACGCAGCCCATCACCGACTTCTTTGATGGCATGCCACCGGCAGGGTCAGGCGATTGTGCCGGCCCTAAACTGGTTCACTATGCCCGTAAGCATCAACTGCAGCCGATAGCACTGGGTGAATTCTGGTGGGGTGCTTCACCCTCTGCCGGCATCCGACACCATGCCCACTTTTATCCCGCCTGCCGGGGAAAATGCCGTAAGATACTACCGTTTATGTTACGTGGTCTGGCGGTGGAAGCGGAACCCGATTTCGCTGAGCATATCGATGCATCTGAACCGAGAATTGTCTATGAAGATGAGAGTCTGCTGGTGATCAATAAACCCTCCGGTCTGATGTCGGCACCGGGCAAACTGGTTCAGGACTCTGTTTATACCCGCCTGATGCAACGCTATCCGGACAATCCGGAACTGCGACTGGTGCACCGACTGGATATGGCCACTTCAGGGCTACTGCTTGTGGCGAAAAATCTGCTGGCCAACAAATTTCTGCAGCGCCAATTCATACAACGCAGTGTGGAAAAACGCTATGAGGCGATTTTATCAAGAAAGCTATCGCCAGATCAGCTTGAGGGTGAGATCGATCTGCCGCTAATCGTTGATCTTGATGACACGCCACGTCAGATGGTCAGCCTTGAATACGGAAAAGCCGCTAAAACCCGCTGGCAGGTTTTAGGTTTTGAGGGTGAAACCACCCGCGTCTGGTTCTATCCTTTAACAGGGCGTACCCATCAACTGCGCATACACGCCTCACACAAGGATGGTCTGAATGCGGCGATTGTCGGTGATGCGCTCTATGGGCGCTCAGGTGATCGACTGATGCTGCACGCCCAACGCCTGTGCTTTAACCATCCACTCACCCGTGAACGGCTGCAGTTTGAAGTGCCTGCCCCCTTCTAAATGTGCAGACAACAACAGATAACCTGAACAGTCATCACCGGACAGAACGGCACTCCTGCCTCACAAAGAGGCACAACTGCACGATAATTCAGCAGCATCACGATACGCATCATGAAAAATTTGTTGCCACTACTGCCTGCAGCTCTTTTCAGCAGAGTGGAACAGAGCTTGCTGAATAGTTACAGACTTCTATCCCCCCCTCGTAGTAGGAGTTGCTTACAGGCGATGCTACCGGCTCGCCTGTAAGCTCAGGAGGGTGCTGGCTGCAAGGAGGTTGATGCCATGGCTAAACAGAGAGGAGTCCCATCTTCCCACCCAGAATTTTTATATGATTTAGATGTTGTGCATTGTGCCCATGAATATAGAATGCGTTTCAAATTACTATATGCTCCAAAAAGAGAGTAACAAAATGTCTTCCGCGCATACATGCCGTCAACTTGTTAAGATCAGTCATAGCATCAGAATCTCATCTCTACGCCCTGCAAGGGCGCTGGTTGAAGCCTTTTTTCTGGAGTCCTGTCCAGTTCAATCCTGATTGGCACAGCGGAGCCTGATAGCTCACTATTTTCAGTTAACACCCATCAAAGCGGCTCGTCCGCAACACTTGGCTGCCGATGGCAGTTGAACCGACCCAAAACAGAGGAATCATTGTGAATTCACCAGAAACAACTTCAACCCTGCAAGCATGGAACAACTTTAAGGGTAGTGAATGGAAAGAGCGGATCGATCTGCGCGACTTCATTCAGCAGAACTACGCTCCCTATGAGGGCGACGAGAGCTTTCTCGCCCCTGCCACAGCGCGTACCAGCCAACTATGGGTGGAGACCTCAAAGCTGATTGAAGAGGAGCGTATCAAGGGTGTGCTGGATGTATCCAGTGATATCGGCTCATCCATCACAGCCCACAGGCCGGGTTATATCAACAAAGCGGTGGAGTTGATTGTTGGCTTGCAGACCGATGCGCCACTAAAACGCGCCATCATTCCCAACGGCGGCCTGCGCATGGTCGAGGCCGGTCTTCAGGCCTACGGTTATGAGCTTGATGCAGCCGTAAAAGAGGCCTTCAGCCGCTACCGTAAAGATCACAATCAGGGTGTGTTTGATGTCTATAGCCCTGACATCCTCGCCTGCCGTCGTTCCGGCATTATCACAGGCCTGCCTGATGCTTATGGCCGTGGTCGCATCGTTGGTGACTATCGTCGCGTCGCCCTCTATGGCGTCGATTTCCTGATCACCGAGAAGAGACGTGAAAAGGCTGAACTCAATGATCTGCAGTTCAGTGAAGAGGTACTGCGCAGCCGCGAAGAGATCTCTGAACAGATCAGGGCGCTGGATGAACTCAAACAGATGGCTGCCAGTTACGGTTTTGATATTGGCGTTGCCGCGACCACAGCACAGGAAGCGGTGCAGTGGACCTACTTCGGTTATCTGGCTGCGATCAAGGAGCAGAACGGGGCGGCGATGTCGATTGGTCGCATCTCCACCTTCCTGGATATCTATATCCAGCGTGATATCGATGCCGGGCTTCTTGATGAGTCATCGGCACAGGAGCTGATTGATGATCTGGTGATCAAGCTGCGTATCGTGCGTTTCCTGCGCACACCTGAGTATGATCAGCTCTTCTCCGGTGACCCTGCCTGGGTGACTGAAACCATCGGTGGTATGGGTGAAGATGGTCGCACTCTGGTCACTAAAAATAGCTTCCGCTTCCTGCATACCCTCTACAACCTCGGCCCGGCCCCGGAGCCGAATCTCACTGTGCTCTGGTCGAATGCGATGCCCAAAGGATTTAAGGATTTCTGCTCCCGTGTCTCCATTGAGACCAGTGCTATCCAGTATGAATCGGATGATCTGATGCGCCAGCATTGGGGGGATGATTATGCCATCGCCTGCTGTGTATCGGCCATGCGTATCGGCAAGCAGATGCAGTTCTTCGGCGCACGCTGCAATCTGGCAAAAACCATGCTCTATGCGATCAATGGCGGTGTGGATGAGAAGAGCGGCGTTAAGGTTGTCGATGGTTTTGAGCCGATCACCGCCGACTACCTCGACTATGATGAGGTCGTTGCGAAATTTGAGAAGATGATGGACTGGCTTGCCACGACCTATATCAAAGCGCTAAACGCCATCCACTACATGCATGATAAATACCATTATGAGCGCATTGAGATGGCGCTGCATGATCGCGATATTCTGCGCACCATGGCCTGCGGCATTGCCGGACTCTCTGTGGCTGCCGACTCACTTTCAGCCATTAAATTCGCCAGGGTGCGTGTCATCCGCGATGAACAGGGTATCGCCAAGGATTTCGATATTGAAGGTGATTTCCCTGCTTATGGCAACAATGATGACCGCGTCGATGAGATCGCTGTCTGGCTGGTTGAAACCTTTATGGAGAAGATCCGTAAACACAAAACCTACCGCGACAGCGTACCAACCCAATCGGTACTGACCATCACCTCCAATGTGGTTTACGGTATGAAGACCGGCAATACACCTGATGGTCGCCGTGCCGGTGAACCCTTTGCACCCGGTGCCAACGCCATGAACGGGCGTGACAGCAAAGGATTTATCGCCTCCGGAGCATCGGTAGCCAAACTGCCTTACGACGCAGCGCTCGACGGTATTTCATGGACAGCAACCTGCACAGAGGGTGCTCTGGGTCAGACTCTGGCTGATCGAGTGGGCAACCTGAGCAACTGTGTTGATGTCTTCTGTAATGCCAATGGTTTTCACGTCAATGTGAATGTACTGAATCGGGATACCCTGCTTGATGCGATGGAGCATCCTGAAAACTATCCTCAGCTCACCCTGCGTGTCTCCGGTTATGCGGTGAACTTCATCAAACTGACCAGAGAGCAGCAGCTGGACGTCATTAACCGAACCTTCCACCTGCACTTTTAATCTATAAGCTGCGCTGCCTTGCCACTATGGCAAGGCAGCAATGATTGATAGGACAGACTCACAGAGATGGATCAAAACAACACGGTTAATCCCCCGGGTTCTATTTCGCCCGCCTGTATCGATGAACAGGGCCGGCTTTCGGGATTTGTGCACTCCTTTGAGATGGGCAGTGCCGTTGATGGCCCGGGCATGCGCTTTGTGGTGTTTGTTTCCGGCTGCCAGTTCCGCTGCCTCTACTGCCATAATCCTGATACCATAAAAATGCATAACGGCACGCTGATGACCGTTGATCGCGTCATTGAAGAGATGGCCGAATTCGCCTCATTCCTCCGTTTTGCAGGTGGTTTAACGATCTCGGGTGGTGAACCGCTGATGCAGGCGGATTTTATCCGCGAGATCTTCTACCTCGCCAAACATGACTACAGCCTGCATACCGCACTCGACACCCAGGGCTTTCTTGCCGCTCATCTTGACGATGACTATTTCGATGATATCGATCTGGTACTGCTCGATATTAAACATATTGATGCAGCCAAATATCTGGCTTTGACCTCCAAACCGCTGCAGCCAACGCTCGATTTTGCCCGTCGCCTCTCGGCTATGGGTAAGAAGATGCGCATACGTTATGTGCTGGTACCGGGATATACCGATGATGTTGATGATGTTGAGAAGCTCGCTGAGTTCATTAGCACACTGAACGGCGTTGAACGCGTGGAGGTGCTGCCATTCCACAAAATGGGTGAGCAGAAATGGCAGGAGTTAGGATTCAAGTACCATCTGAAAGATGTTCAAACGCCTACCACTGAACTGTTGAAACGTGTCATTGATCAGTTCCGCAGCCATGGCCTGACAGCCTGCTAAGCAGTTATAATTTCCTCAGCCGTGAACGGTTGAAGTTTAAACTGTCAGCTTCGTTTCATGAAACAAGAGGCCGCCAATATTAGCGTCCTCTTTCACGCAATGATTATACCAGAGCGCTCAAATCAATCAGGATTTTAACAGAGAGTATCGCTGCAACAGCAAAACAGGTGATCGCCAGTCTCTTCTTGGTTGCATTGCTGAATATGATTTTAGGACTATCTTCAATGTGGGCAGTTGCTGTTGTCATGATTGGCCTCCTTTCATGCAAGAAGCCAGTTTGCAGTTCTCAAAAGAATAATCATGTAAGCCAGATCACGCATTTTCACATTGGCTCAAAGCGATAGTGGATTCAGCCTATCGAATAGGCAGCGATTTTACTCAAATGGGTATAGGAGAGCCCCGACTCTTCATGCCAACCATTAAAGGTCTGTTGAATAGCTGAAAGATCGCGTTTGGAGGTGGGGTTATCATGGATCTTCAGACCACTGTTCTGCAGGCAGCAGACCACATCCCGGGTCAGCACAAACGTATCCTTACCCACATTGCGCAAAAAACGCTGACCGCTATTGCCCCCAAGCCGGGAGCCCCGTTTTTTGAGCAGTGCAAAGAGGCCGATCAGATCAGCTTCTGGCCACTCGGCAATGAAGCCGGCAAAACTTCCGAACTCCAGTGCTATATCTTCAATAAACTGAGCATTGCCTCTGACTGAGCTGATTTTCTGGCCGTTGCGAACGATGCGAGTATCCTGTTTGATCGCTTCCCAATCCTCAGGCAGAAGCCCCAGAATCGTATTCACATCAAAACTGTGGAATACCGCTTCAAAACCAACCCACTTCTGATTGATTACCCGCCAGACAAAACCGGCCTGAAAAATGCAGCGGGTCATCTCGGCAAGAAAGCGGCTCTCATCCACTGCAGCAACTGATTCCGGTTTAACCACTGCAGGCAGAAGCAGTGCAAGCTCAGCGCTTCCCCCCTTTCGCTCAGCAGCACGCTGATAGATCGATTCGAACTGCACGGCTCAGACCCGCATCATTTAAAACTCTGTTTCAACACAGCGTAGAGATAACAGGCGTCCTGTCGTCCAGCCAGTTCACGAATCGAGTGCATGGCAAAGGTCGGTACTCCAACATCCACAGTGCGCACTCCCAGCTCTTTTGCAGTGGTCGGACCAATGGTACTGCCGCAGGCCATATCAGAGCGCACCACAAATGACTGCACCGGCACATCCGCCTGAGCAGCCCACTGCTTGAACATCGCAGCGGTTTCACTGTTGGTGGCATAACGCTGGTTGGCATTGGTTTTGATCACCGGTCCGGCATTAATCATCGGGCCATGATTGGCATCATGCCTGTCTGCAAAGTTAGGGTGAATAGCGTGGGCATTATCGACTGAGATCATCAGGCTGGAGGCCATCGTACGCACCAATGCCTCTTCACCGCCGCACAAACGATTCAGTACCGATTTGAGGAAGTTCCCCTGCGCACCAGCGGCTGAAACACTGCCGATCTCTTCATGATCACTGCAGATCAACAGCCTGTTTTGTGAGCCCTGCTGATCGATCAGTGCCATCAGACCGGTATAACAGCTAAGCAGATTATCGAGTCGGGCAGCGGCGATGAATTCATCGTTCAAGCCGATGACAGCAGGAGCCTGAAGATCATAAAAGCTCAACTCATAATCGAGTACTTTTGTCGCATTTACATCGCACGCCTTCACCTGCTCAAGCAGAAGATCACTGAAACAGATTTCATCAACCTCTTCTGCAGAGATCCTCATCAACACCGGTGGCAGGTCGGTCTGTTTGTTGATCTTACGATTCTCATTGGCTTCCCGATCCAGATGGATCGCCAGCGATGGAATCGTTGCGATAGCCTTCTGCCAATTAATCAACTGGTGAGCAATCTGACCCTTCTTATCGAGATAACTGACCCGTCCGGCCAGTGAGAGATCACGGTCGAACCACGGGTTAAGCAGTGCGCCGCCATAGACCTCAACACCGAGCTGCAGGTAACCCTTTTCGGTGATTTCAGGGTTGGGTTTCACCTTCAGGCATGGGCTGTCGGTATGAGCACCGACCATATTGATGCCATGTTCAACAAGTGGCTGGTTCAACCGGAATGCGATAATCGATGAATCGTTACGTGTGACAAAGCAGGCCTCTCCCACCTCTGCACTCCAGGCATCCTTTTCACGCAACTGTTTGAAACCGGCAGACTCCAGTATCACAACCATATTTTGCACTACATGAAACGGTGTGGGTGATGCTTTAATAAAATCCAGAAGACCATTCACAAAATCGTTTTGTTGCATCAGAACCCCACCAGCAGACTGTTTATTATTTGGCTCGATAGTAACGACTTCCAACGTGCAAGTGCAACGCTCTGCTTTCTGATTCATCTGCCCCTGCATGGTCATGGAAGCAATTTGTCACATCACTCAAATATCAGCCTGAAATTAATTATTTATGGTGTAGTATGCCGCAGCATTCGATATTGGAGAACCTCATGAGCAGCACCGACAGCGTAGCAACAGCCACCCCCTCTACTGTTTCCATCCCCCTGAAACTTTTCCTCGGCCGATCGCCACTCTGGTACAAACAGATCATTCTCTTCGCTCTGATACTCAACGTTGTGCTCTATTTTATCGCAGGCCCGCTGGTTACCTCATGGTTTATTCTGGTCGAATTTATCGGCACGCTGGCGATGGCGTTGAAATGTTTCCCTCTACAGCCGGGCGGCCTGTTTGCGATTCAGGCGCTGCTGTTGCAGCTGACTGACAGCCATACCGTTTATGAAGAGATCGAGCATGGTCTGCCGGTGATTCTTCTGGTGATCTTTATGGTTGCCGGTGTGCACTTTCTCAGAGATGTGCTGTTTCGCGCCATTAATCACGTGCTGCTGGGTATTCAATCACGTCTGATCGTTAATATGACCACGCTTGTGGTGGTTGCCATCCTCTCCGCATTTCTAGATGCCCTGACCATTCTTGCCATCCTTATCGCTATCGCCACCAGCTTTTATGATGTCTATGAATTTGCAGTTTCAAAGGTCGGTTACCATGAAGATCCCGATCCGAATGATGAATACATCGATGAGCTGTATCGTCAGGATCTGGATAATTTCCGCGCCTTCCTGCGCGGTCTGCTAATGCATGGTGCCATCGGCACTGCCATTGGTGGTGTCTGCACCCTCGTTGGAGAACCTGAGAACCTGGTCATTGGCAATGAAGCGGGCTGGGATTTCGTCACATTCCTGAGCATGGTTTCACCAGCCACTATCCCCACCCTGCTGGCTGGTATCCTCACCTGTCTGGTGGTCGAGAAGTTCGGCTGGTTCAATTATGGTGCTGAACTACCGGTCAATGTCCGCAAAATTCTTGCAGATGAGGACAAAAAACTGCGCGAATCAACCACCCCCAGCCAGCGTATGATCATGGTATTTCAAGCTATCGTTGGCCTGCTCATGGTGGTTGCCTTATCGATGCATCTGGCTGAGATCGGCCTGATCGGGCTCGGTGTGATTATCCTCGCCACCGCCATCACAGGCGTGACCGATGAGCATAAAATCGCCGAAGCCTTTATGCCGGGGCTGCCGTTTGCATCACTGCTGGTGATGTTCTATGTGATTGTGGCGATGATTCAGAGCCAGTTCATGTTCCATCCGATCATGCAGTGGGTGATGAGTCTGGACGGTAGTATTCAGGTCTTTATGGTCTTCCTTACCAACGGATTCCTCTCGGCGATCAGTGACAATGTCTTTGTTGCCACCATCTATATGGATCAGATCAGGGAGCTTCTCGATCAGGGGCTGATCACACGAGCTGCCTTTGAGGCGCAATCGGTAGCTGTGGTGATGGGCACCGGTATCCCCAGCATGTCCACCCCCAACGGTCAGGCTGCATTTTTGTTCCTGCTCACCTCCGCACTCGCCCCGAAAATCCGTCTCGGTTATGGCAGCATGGTCTACATGGCTCTGCCCTACTTCATCACCTGTACCGTGGTGGCAGGCACCATGATTCTGATATTGTAAACGCAGTTTGATCTGAAGCTGGCATCAGGTCATTGAACCCATGCAAAGTTCACGACTGCGATCTAAGATCTCTCGCATGTCCTATGACTCCCATCTGCAACAACTCGATGCACTACTTGTTGAAACTAAATCGCTCTGGCAGCCGGAGCCGTTTAAAACAGCTCGGCCGGAGTGGTGTGACCAATACCCTGAACTCACTCGGGCACTGCTGGCGCTGGATGAGGATTCAGTCAACTTGTATGGCTCGGATCATAGTGCACTGATAACATTTTTATCAGCTTATCTGCCTGCGCTTTCAGCCATTCCAACACTGATCGAATTGCCCGGCAATGAGCAGCGGCAACACGAGCTGATTGAACCACAGCTACATGCAGGCATTCCCGGCAGAAAGTGGTCCCAGATCAAATCACTTTACGCATGCATAGCCAATCCACAGCTAGCCATCACCGAATGGTGTGGGGGTAAAGGTTATCTCGGGCGTCTGCTATCCGGCAGATGGCAACAACCGGTCACAACACTTGAGTATAACCGGGATCTGGTGGATTCAGGCCGTAAACTTGCCGGGAAATATAACGTAGATCAGCAGTTCAAAGCTGTGGATGTGCTCAATGATCCGGTCAGTGATTATCTGAAGGACCACCACCCCATCGCACTGCATGCCTGTGGTGATCTGCATCGTGAGCTGGTCAAACAGATCATCGAGACAAAAACACCGAGCTTCACCATCGTACCGTGCTGTTATCATCTTGGCCGCGACAGAGAATACAGACCCTTCAGTTCCGGCTTGAAACTGCAGTTATCCAGAGAAGCGCTACGGCTGGCGGTGAATGAGACCGTCACTGCCAACAACAGGGAGATAGAGAAACGCAGCAGGGAGATGGCATATCAACTGGGTTTTCAGCAGCTGCGCGAAGCGATTTCCGGAAACGCTGATTACATCTCCTTCAATCCCGTCCCTAAAACATGGTTGAAAGAGAATTTTGCAAGCTACTGCAAAAAGCTGTGTGCCAGAGAAGGCGTGCCACTGCCCGCTAAAGTCGAATGGGAGCGGTGGCAGGTCAGAGGAGAGCAGCGCCGCTTTGAGGTCAAACGCCTGCAACTGCTTCGCCAATGTTTCAAACGTGCTTTAGAGCTCTGGTTGATCATGGATATGGTGGCACACTTTGAAGATCATGGTTACAGCGTGAATGTTTCTCTTTTTTGTGAAAGAACACTGACACCCCGAAACATAGTGATTGAAGGAAAACGTTAACTATCGTTTCGCCGACAACATTCACCAAATTCAGGAAAGGGTGAAGAGTAGATAAACTGTCACCTTTTTCCCCAAGGGCACGACTGTTTGGCTGTTTTGTCATTAAAAACAGGCTCAACTGCGTCTGGCTATGAATGAAACCGCCCCTCTGCCAATGCCGAAGGATCAGCAGAGGGCTTTGAGGAGATCTGTTAGATGAACTGCCTGATCAGGGGAGGCAGCTTCGACTCTTTTCTGTTGATGATGTGATCGATCAGTTTCGGTTGTTTGGTGGTTTTCTCATTGAGAACAGGAACAGCCGCGTCTGCAGTTGTTGCATCATGGGCATCGGCGAACTGACCGGATGTTTTGCGCAGATGCAGACTGATCGATTTCGAGAGGGTCTTCAAAAGTGAGATACCGGCACGGGGGCGCTCATCGAGAATATGATCAAAACTTTCACGGCTGAGTTTGAGCAGTGTACACGGGGTCCGGGCAATCACGGTGGCAGAGCGGGCATAGCTATCAAGCAGTGCCATCTCACCGATGCAGCGACCACGGGATAGCGTGGATACAGAGACCTTCTTACCGGTCTGTGACTGCTTGAATACTTCCAGAGTACCGGAGACAACAAAGCAGATGTAATCGCTGGCTTCACCTTCGGCAAACAGGCGCTGATTTTCATCCAGATGCTTGACCTGCATATGCGCGGCAATAACGCCGACCTGCACGCTGTCAATTTTATCAAACAGAGGAATCGCCCCGGTCATCTCAATAATCTCATTGATCGTATCTTTAGTCTGATTGAAAGGGCCGATCAGATGATCTGCTGCGATAGTTCTGGCCTGTTTCTGGCTCCTGCCAGCGATATTTGCCTGAGCTCTCTTATCTGCACCGCTTAACGCCTTAAAACCAAATTGCATAATATCTCCCTGCCAGTTTAAAAGTTTCTCTTAGCTTACTACCGCAAGTAATCGGCCAAAGACTCATTTGAAATAAATGCCTATAAAACCAATATGTTATGGCTTTTTCAGGGCGTGGTTTTTTCACTATAGGGAAAAACATTCCCTCTAAATGGGGATCTTTTTTCCAACGATCAAAGCAATGGAATCAGGAATTACAATGCAATCAGTTAGACGATTTAATGCTGTGACCAGATCAAAGATGTGGTCTTGCAAGACCTGTAGTCTCAAAGCTCCAGTTCTATGGATAAATAGTGTATGATGTCTGATTGATGAGCAGATTGAGTTGCTCGTTTCCTCTTTTAGCACCCTTTTGCAACTGAAATGGGGCGAGAGTGATACCGTTAGCCAGATACTTTCTGGCAATAAGGGAGTAGCAGATGGCATACGCAGAAGACCAGCTCATATTACGTAACGGCCAGACCCTGGCCGGTAAAGTGCTTAAAAATGATTTCAAAATCAAAACATCCTATGGTGATGTGCTTGTAAAAAAAGAGAACATTGCCCATATCTTTTTGATGCGCCCGGATGAGTCTGGTTTCCCGGCCAGCGATGAGATCAAGACCATTTGCGGTGATGAGATCAGAGGCAAGTTGGTCAAAACCATGTCGATCTCATTTGTGCTGGCTGCCAACAATCAGACCGCCCGAATAGCTAAAGAGAAGATTCACTCCATGATTTTCCTTACTGAGCTGGATAGTGATCCGGAAGGTTATCCTGAACTAACTGTATAGGACTCTATTGAGGGGCCAGGATCTCCTTGAACCCGGCCTGAACCCGTGAATCACGACCTGATCCCGATTCCACACGTTGGTGAGGAGGGCATGTCTCATAAGCAAAGGTTAACCATAACTTGCATGATCTGCGTCACATCAGATGCCGTAAGGGCATTTTAGCTTAAGCTCCTGTGCAAGGAGTCTGTTATGTCTGAAATCCCGTTTTTATCTTACTTAAGTAGCATCAACTGGAGTGATGGTCTGCAGTGGTATTTCAACCATCTGGATGCTGGCTACCTCTTGCGGGTATGGGCGGAGGGCGGAGCATTCACGCATGAAGACTGGATGAGCGTCATGCTGCTGTCTGTAAACCTTATTGCAGCGATCTCCCTTACGTATTATCTGATCAGAAGAGATGGGCAAAAAAAGTCTCATGCATCAAACGAAGTGAATCACTCACAAACAACCGGAAGAGCTGCAAACAAGGGTCAGGAAAACATTGAACCACGGGTTTCAACACTACCTGCTTAAAGCCTGCATATGATCTTCATCGCGTTACCCGTGTATGACCGACCATTGCAACCGATCCATGTTTGGTGATGTTGTAACCACGTTGCAGGGCATTGCAAAACTACCCCATCATTCACCACTAAATCTTCAAAAAGGGTACTTTATTCTTTGAACAACTTACGATAAGTTTAATTTGACTCATAAGCTTAACGCATCGTTGGAGGAGAGATGAAGATCACGGCAACCCTTAATACATTCAAAGGAAAAGTGCTTGATGACACGCTCATGCAACTGATTACCAATCTGTTCGATGCGCAACGCAATGAGATTGATCAGCTGAAAGAGAAGAGTAGCGGGCTTCAGACAACGCTCACTGAATCCGGCGAAAAACTGGCAAAGCTCGCAGATGAGAACGCCACATTGAATAAGATGGTGATTCAGCTGCAAGCGCAACTGGCTGGCATGCAATCATCTGCATCCAAAAGCCGCCTTTCTGAAGTGGAGACGGCAATTTTGTCCAACTGTATCGACTCAGGCGTTTCAGGTTTCTGCTCAGAAGATATGGTGGTTTCACTCACATATAGTCGTCTTCAGATCACCAATGCCATTGACCAGTTAGAGAGAAAGGGGCTGATTCAGGTGGGCCCTCTTGCCCAGAGCGGTACATTTTATCTCATAAGTGAAACAGGTGAAAAGTATGAGCAGGAGATTGAAAAGGATGATTACTCTTTTTAATGGTTCATTGGTAACAAAAGAGAAGAGCTCTGACCCTTTCTTTTTTTCACAGCCTATTACTCAACTTGAGCTTGAGCATGGTTAACTGCTTCCTCGCGTTCCATTTCACTAGGAATGATTGCAGTAAAGGTCTTTTTCAGGGATAAAATCCCATAGAGGAATACGGGTGAAACGACGATCCCGATAATCGAAATTAAACAGATGATAGCAAACGTCTTCTGTTGCTTACGCTTAGCCATGTAGGCCCTGTTCAGGTTATCTGCGATGCCAAAATCGATCACAAGATCATCAGAAATCAGAGCGGCATAAACCGTGATATCCGGTCGCCCTTTGTTGTAACAGAGCAGATCGACCATGTTATCCTCTTTCAGACAGGTATCAATTTGAGTCGGTACCAACAGGTGCTCAAAACAGAGCTCTTCACCACTCTCATCTTTGATACGGACAATTTTATAATGTGCGCCATCAGTTGTTCTGTTTTCCAGTGATGCTGCAACCACAACACCCTTGATCCTTGAAAACTCCACGCTAAAACCACCCCGCAATTTTATTTGTTCCTGATTACCCATGAAATTCAGCAAAAAAATCGCAGGCAACTAAGCCACGAATGTACACGAATCACCACGAATAAAGATTATTAATTAGTGAGAATTAGTAGCTGAGCTTAATACGTAATCAGTTAATTGTTTATAAGAGGTTTCTCCATACGAGAAAAATCCGCATCCTCTTGCTTCACAGCAATCACCTATTTTACAGCCAGGTTACGGTCATAAGCAATCATCAGCAGCAAACTTCTTTGAGTCCTGACACCTGATCTGTATGCATTGAAAGGTTATCATCTATTTTTGTTAGATCGCTTCGTATAAAGTCCGCCCTATAATTTTCTTATTTAACAAGCGACACCCTCACTCCTCTCTCAACATGGTTATAAAACAAATGAATGATAAAACTATAGTCACCCACAACGGCAATTTTCATGCCGATGATGTTTTCAGCATCGCGGCACTGAAGCTTATATTCCCCTCTATTAAGCTTATTCGCACACGCGATGCAGAGCTTATCGCCAGGGCAGATATTGTAGTTGATGTGGGTGGTGAATATGACCCTGATAGCGACCGTTTTGATCATCATCAGCGTGGTGGCGCAGGCGAGCGTGAAAATGGTATTCCCTACTCCTCGTTTGGACTGATCTGGCAGAAGTATGGCGCAGAGATCTGCGGTGGTGATCAGGATCTCGCCAATGGAGTTGATTCTGGCCTCGTATCCAACATTGATGCGATTGATTGTGGTCATGTCGAAGGTGTGATCAAAGGTATCACCCTGAGCCAGACGATTGGCATGTTTAACCCCACCTGGCAGGAGGATACACACTTTGATGCAGCCTTTGATGAAGCGGTTGAGTTTGCAGCGCGCGTGTTAACCCGGTTTATTGCAGCTGCAAGTGGCGGCATCAATGCCAAAGCAGTTGTGGCAAAGGCGATAGAGAATGCAGAAGACCCACGCGTGATTGTTTTAGAGCAATACACCCCGTGGAAAAAAACGGTGTTCAACCTCTCTGAAGAGGCGCTTTATGTGATTTACCCATCGCAGACTGGCGAGTGGCGCATTCAGACTGTGCCTCTTGAGTTAGGTTCATTCGAAGATAGAAAACCGCTGCCTGAAGCATGGGCTGGTCTATCCGGTGACGAGCTTCAGGAAGTGAGTGGTATTGATGATGCCATGTTCTGCCATAACGGGCTGTTTATTGCCGGTGCAGTGTCATTGGCAAGCACCATAAAGATGGCATCCATCGCAGTAGAAGAATAGTAAAAGGGTGCCCCCTTTAACATGAAGGTGTTTTATCGATCTAACCTACAACTCGATTCCTGCCACCCTCTTTGGCTTTATACATATTTTCATCCACGCGTTTAAAGATCTCTTCAATGGATTCTTCTGATTGCCATTCAATCACACCAAAGCTGCAAGTCACAGGCAACGGGGCATCAATGATGGTGGTTGAAGCGATACAAGTGCACAGTTCTGTGGCAATACCTTTCGCCTGATTCAGCTCTGCGTGGGGGCAGAGGAGCAGAAACTCTTCACCACCGATACGAGCCAGCTTGTCTGTTGTTCTAATGCGGCCAAGTACAAGTTCGCTGATGTTTTTTAGCACTTTATCACCCGTTTGATGACCAAGGGTATCGTTGATTCCCTTGAAATGATCAATATCAAACATAATGAGAGAAAACTGCTGCGCATATCGTTTGCATCTGCTTATTTCAGCGTTGATTTGCTCTTCGATATATCGTCTATTATATAATCCGGTTAAGGGGTCAGTAATAGACTGTTGTTTAAGGTTATCAAGCAGATGTTTGGTTTTTTCCTGCAGGCCAAAATATAACTTGGCATGCCTGAACGTTTCAGCCAGATCGGAATACGCTCTCATCTCCTCTTTAGATAGTGCCTCGTCTGTTGACAGAAAGAGATTCAGGGAGGAATAGCTTTTGGAGTTCTTGTTACTTGCTATCGGAATAGAGATGAAACTTTTCACATGTTCGTGCTGTAATAAGGTAAGGGTTCCAGTGTCGATTTCAAGTTTTGAAATATCATCCACAAACTCAATTGTATGATTGGCCGTTGGGAGCAGCCCCGGAATACTGCGATTGTCTTTATTGACCCTCCGAAGTGCGTTGAAATCGATGCAAGGGTGTGGGGATTGATCCAGTTCGATCTCTCCACTATTCGTATTGATCGTAATCATCAGTACGACCGCAACAGCTTTGTTTCTACTGATGATCTCCAGTGCATGGCGGCGAAATTTATCGTATGTTGGTTGTTGATGTAGTGCTTGTTGAACATTGACCATACAGTTCATCATGTTTCTTAATGTGGTCTCTTTTCTCAGCAAGGCCTGAATATGAGCCTTGGTTTCGCGAAAATAGTCAATGCTACGCAGTTCGCACTGGGTACGAATAAAGTTGCCTTGCTTGTCATATAATGCAGTGCCGTTCAGAGCTGCTTCAAATGCAACACCATCTTTTCGCTTGAGCTTAAAGATGACATTACTGATTTGTCCGTAGTTTTTAAGCTTAGGGAAGTTGTCTAACACACAGGCGCGGGATTCAGGCAGCATGAAGTCACCAAAAAAATTTCCAAGCACCTCATCTTCTTCGTAACCCATAGCTTTTAACCAAGTGCTGTTTACATTGAGTACATTGCCATCTTTATCGAGAGACTGGAACATCGGTTCCTGATCACCAAGAGCTAGCAGGTCGTGTATTAAATCCAGTAGCGCCTGATCAGAAAATGGTTCAATCAGAAAATGTGTAAAATTCGCATCAAGGAACAGTTTCAAGTAAATCCCATGATGATGGTTGAAGGTCATGATGAGATGTAGTGATTTGTTAAAGTCGGTTATACGTCTGAGAAAAGTGTCAAACTCTTCTATAGTTGTGAATATTTCACTGGAGCAGACACATATACCCCTTTGATGCTTTGATGCATGTGAAAAAAATTCAACGGGACTAGCGTCCTGTTTGAACCCATATTGATCAGAAAGAGGGCTTATTAAATCGGCTATTGTTGAGAGGGGATCGGATTGAATCAGGGAAATGATCGCCTTGCTGTTGATAGCAATGGAGTCAGTATTCGCTAACTCACTATTCATAGTGATACCTCCTCACTTAACAAGAATTCTACTTTAAAAAATATAGCACAAGCCATGCCATAATAGTCTGTTTATTTTGGGTGTAGCATCACTTGCAAGCAGGATGAAAATGGCATCCATCGCAGTAGAAGCATAATTGACGATTTGACACAGATGGGCGCAGATAAACGCAGATAAATACGGAAAATTCAGCTGTTTTTTTACTCACTACGATTCAGCTGATACCATCCAGCTTAGGGCCTGTTAACACTAATTTAGTTGTTGGCGCTGCTGCCCCAAATGAGCCCAATCAAGGCGCGAGGAATGAAATTTGGTGACTCCAAATGAATTCCGAGCAACGCTGAGTGGTCTCATTTGGAGCGCAGCCCGAAGGGATTGGCTATTTTTCCGTCCTGCTGCGTTATCGCAAGCTTATGTGCAGCAAGCACACTTCGCTTGCAAAGCCTTGCAGGCACACAAAAATAGTAAAATCGCCGCCAGCAAAATTAGTGTTAACAGGCCCTACTAAAAAGGCAAAGGAGCCCCAATGAGCCAAGGCTTTGAAATTCAGGTGTTTAACCGTCGCAAAAACTGCATGGAAATTGAAAAAGTTTATGGTGATGCGATGGTTAAATTTGCCTATGGCAACCCGATTGGGCGGCTGCTGGGGCCCGTGATTGCAAGCAAGATGTTCAGCCAGCTCTACGGGAAGTCTCAAGACAGCCCGAAGTCAGCGCAAAAAGTCGCCCCTTTTATCAATAACTTCAATATTGATATCGATCAGTATCAAAAAGGATCGTTCAAAGCCAATCCTATCGAAACCTCCTACAAATCATTCAACGAGTTCTTTATTCGAGCGTTTCAGGACGGCCAGAGAACATTCACCCAAAAGAATAATGAAATGGCTGCCTTTGCCGAGGCGCGATACTTTGGCCATGAAAGCATGAGCGATGACCTCAATGTCCCCGTTAAGGGATCGATGTTACGCGCTGTTGATCTGATTGGTGATCCAGAACTGGCCAAAGAGTTTATCGGTGGCCCGCTGATGATCGCGAGGCTTTGCCCGGTTGATTATCACCGTTACCACTATCCAGATAGCGGCAACACCCTTCAATCGTTCACCGTGCCCGGTGATCTGCACTCTGTTAATCCATTGGCCCTGAAATACAGGCATGATATTTTCATCAAAAATGAGCGCCGTGTTTCGATCCTGGAGACCGAACATTTTGGCAAGTTGGCCTATATTGAAGTGGGCGCCACATGTGTGGGTAAAATCGTGCAATCCTTTGATGAATCCCAACCTTTTAAAAAGGGCGATGAAAAAGGCTATTTCCTCTTTGGCGGCAGCACCGTTGTATTGTGCGGAGTAAAAGGAGCGTGGGCTCCCTCCAGTGATATGTTAGCCAACACCAAGGCAGGCATTGAGACCTATATCCAACTTGGTGATGTCGTTGCTCAAAGCAGCTAATTAACAATCAGGAAAGTACGATTTGACACAGATAGACGCAGATAAACACGGATAATTTAGCTCTACTGAACCGTCGCCCTTCTCCACCCATCACATCTGCGTTCACAAGGTGAATTGCGCTTGCGCAAGAGAGCATGCCCTGGGGCATCAGTGTCTACTTGTGGTCCATCTGCTTTTTGGTTTTGCTGGTTGCCTCTGTTTTCAGGGGTCAGGCTTTCATACCTTGATAACCTGAGAGTGATTCTTCGTAATAGGCTAGGTACGATTTGACACAGATGGACGCAGATAGACACGGATAATTTAGCTCTACTGAACCGTCGCCCTTCTCCACCCATCACATCTGCGTTCACAAGGTGAATTGCGCTTGCGCAAGAGAGGCTGCCCTGGGGCATCTGCGTCCATCAGTGTCTATTTGTGGTTCATCTGCTTTTTGGTTTTGCTGGTTGCCTGTGCGGTGAATGGATCATCCGGCCAGTAGTGGCGTTTGTATTTGCCACGCAGCTCTTTTTTGACATCGTGATAAGTGGTTTTCCAGAAGCTGTTCAGATCCTGGGTTACCTGCATCGGTTTCCGCGCTGGTGAGAGTAGATGCATCATCAGTTTGCACTGCCCGTTCATCACGGTTGGCGTATCAAACAGGCCGAACAGCTCCTGCAGTCTGACGGCAAGTACCGGTTGCTCCGGATCGCTGTAATCAATAGCCACGGATGAACCGCTGGGCACACTGATGCGCTCCGGTGCCAACTGCTTGATCAGCTGCTGTTGCTCCCAGCTGAGTCGGTTTAACAGCAGACTGTACAGATCCAGTTTGAGACACTGCTTGAGGCTGTTCTCACCACTTAAGTGCGGCTGCAGCCACTCCTCCAGACTCTCACCCAAAGCCTGCTCTGAAAAGTCCGGCAGTGGCCGATCTGCAAACTGTTTTTTAACAGCCGGACTATGATCAAGATGGTGGTGAATAAATTCCACGCGCTGTTGCAGGCTGTGCGCCTTGGCACTCCAGTTCAGGCACCCTACCCCTCTGCTTCTGATCGCCTGTATCAGGCACTCCTGTATGAGCTCTTGCGTCGCTCTGTTTTTCACGTCGCGTAAGGTTGATTCTTCAAGTTTGATGTTACCCATGCGGCTGATCTGTTTCACCTCAACGCGTTGGGCGCTCTCATTCCATTCAACAGACTCTTCCTGCTGAATATTATCCATGAAATATTCCTGCAACTGTTCAGCACTAATATCTGCCGCCAGATAGATACGTGCTTCGCCCCGGTTAGTATCAAAATTCGGATCAAAGTTCGCATCAAGGTTGGCGACCACAAGATACTCATGCAGATGGTGCTGTAGAAACGGTGGAATCACCGCGCCTCTGCCATTGCTGAGCAGATATCGCGGCTGGTTGGCACTGCGCTGCCTGGCGATTCTGTCGGGGTAGGCGTAGGCCAGCAGCACGCCGCTAAAACTACTGTCCGGTCTCTCTTTGTTTCGCGCCGTTTTACTGCACTGTTTAAGGCGTCTGAAAAAATCATCGGCGCTCTGCGTGATGCGTTTGCACTGCTGGTGATCTATACCGTGCTGGTTTGATCTGGAATTTATAAGCACATTAAGCCGATCATGAATATCCGCACTCTTCTCTGCATTGGATAGAAATATATCTCTCTCACTGAGCAGACTGGCGATCAGGCAGGCGTGATAAGATTGATCGAGTTTGACCGCTGCCAGCATCATATGCGCAAGACGCGGATGGGCGCCCAATTTGAGCATGTCACGACCGTGTGCAGTGATGTTGCCGCGCGCATCGATAGCGCTGAGTTGTTGCAGCAGTGCCTTTGCCTGCTCGATTGCACCGTGAGGTGGTGCATCCATCCACTGCAGTTCGTTAACATTAGTCACGCCCCAGTTGGCCAGCTCCAGCACCAGGGATGAGAGGTCACTGTGTAAGATTTCAGGCGATGCGTGTTTAAGCAGGCGTGGCTGTTGCGCTTCTGTCCACATACGGTAACAGACACCGGCGGAGAGTCTCCCGGCGCGGCCACTGCGTTGCACGGCTGAGTCTTGTGAAATGGAGCGGGTCTCCAGTCGGTTCATGCCCGAGGCGGGGCTGTAATCGAGCACACGCTCCAGTCCTGAATCGATCACACAGCTAATGCCTTCAATGGTGATACTGGTCTCTGCGATATTGGTGGCCAGAACAATCTTGCGCATGGTTGTATCTTTAGGAGAAACAATAGCCAGATCCTGCTGCTGCTTGTTCAGAGAGCCATGCAGCGGTGCAATGATCATGTTTGTGATCGATTCGTGATCTAGAATCTGTTTGATCTGCCGGGCCAGCTGGTTGATCTCTTTGACACCGGGCAGAAAGACCAGGCAGTTGCCCTCATGGTCATGAATGAATGTTTTGACTGTATTCACCAGATTCATCATCAGCTGCTGCTGTGGATTGGTGTTGTGCTGACGATTCACGTGATCGAGATATCTGTTCTCGACCGGATAGCTGCGACCCTCGCTCTCAATGATCGGTGCGTGATCCAGCAGGGTGGCAACAGCATCGGTATGCAGGGTTGCCGACATCACCAGGATTTTCAGATCTTCGCGCAGGATCTGCTGGCTCTGCAGAGAGAGCGCCAGAGAGAGATCGGCATGCAGGCTGCGTTCGTGAAATTCATCAAAAATCACCAGTGCGGTGTTTTTCAACTCCGGGTCAGCCTGCAGTTTGCGCGTTAAAATGCCTTCGGTGACCACGAGAATCTTTGTGCTGTCGCTAAAGCAGCTATCCTGACGGATCTGGTAACCCACCCTTTCACCGACCTTCTCACCGAGTAGAAATGCCATGCGCGCCGCCGCATTGCGTGCAGCCAGCCTGCGCGGTTCAAGCATCATGATCTGCTTCTCACCCAACCACTTCTCACCCAGCAAGGCGATAGGCACAGCGGTGGTTTTGCCTGCGCCCGGAGGAGCCTGCAGCACCAGACGATTGTGAGAGTTTAATTTCTCTTTGATCTCTGGCAGAACATCATGGATGGGGAGCGACGGCATGGGGGGATGATAACTGAAGCTAAGGCAAAAACACTTTCAATCATTGGGGCTTCTAACATTTTAGGCCGTCAGATAGCTGAATCTTATACGTAATCAAGAAAATATTAGCCACGAATTCACACGAATTAAAAATCTATGATTTCGTGTGCATTTGTCCCCAAGGGGGCTCCTCTGGCTTTACCATTCATTCGTGTTTATTCGTGGCTTGCTTGTATTTCTGTCTCAGTTACTGGGATGCGTTCCTTTTCTTTTTGAGACTGCAAGATAGCGGAGCTTTGTAGTAATCAGGTGCTCCTTTACCGCGCCCATGGATCAATCTTCTTTTTAGCGGCTTTCTTACCCCACGGATCTTGCGCAGCCGACTTGCCTGAACGCTTGTCACGCAAGTACTCAGCTGACTTTTCTGCACGCTCTTCGCGTAAGCGCTCAGAATCTTCTAAACTCAGTTTTTTAGGCTCACCCGGCACCTGATCTTCTGGAATAAGCCGTTCCCTTGGAGGTAATGCAGACTCGCCATAAGAAGCTCTGGGCAGGTTTTTATACTCATAGAGATAGAAGGCTTCTACTTTTTCTCGCGCCCAATCGGTTTTCTTTAAGAATTTAACACTGGAATCAATGCTTGGATTGGTCTTAAAACAGTTGATATTCAGATAGGCAAAGAGAATCTCAAAACCATAGTGATCCACTATTTCAACCAGCAGGCTTTTTAAACCAAGGCCGTGCAGGGGGTTGTTCGTGTAATCGATCTCATTGTTCATGATTGTCATCCCCAGGTGAGTAAGTAGCGCTACTCTGCCCGAAACAGCATCGATATATATGCTAAGCTGAAGCCTTATGCGTTTTTCCGATAAACCTTAAGCACATTGGGTAACTGCAGAATTTTGTCACTGACTTTTTGCAGTTGTTCAAGGTCCTTGATCTCCATCATGATCTGCATATCTGCCATCTGCGTATCTCTGTCCGACAGAGTCTGAACACTGAGCACGTTTACCTTCTGGTCGGAAAGGATGTTTGTCACATCTTTTAGCAGACCTGTACGATCAATGGCCTGGATAACAAGATTGATCTCAAATGTCTGATCATCATGATCTGCCCACTCAACAGAGATGAGTCGCTTCTGCTTCTCATGTTCCAGATTGAGTATGTTGATGCAATCAGGGCGATGAACCGAAACCCCTTTGCCCTGGGTGATAAAGCCGATGATCTCATCACCGGGAACGGGTCTGCAGCAGTTGGCCATATAGGATAAGAGGTTACCAACGCCACAAACAGTGACAGCCGGGTCTGCACTGCCTCTCTTTTTCGTTTTAGGTTTATAGGGCAGTGCTTTCAGTGATTCAGTGGCATAGAGCTGGTTCAGACCCTGCGTTAACTGCGCTGATGGGATGTCGCCACGCCCGACTTTAGCCTGCCACTCTTTTTCACTGTTCACTTTAAAGTGAGTGAGGGCTTTATTGGTATCAGGATTTGAGATGTGCATGCGTTTGAGTTCGCGGTCGATTGCCGTTTTCCCATCCATCACATGTTGCTCATAATTCTGTTGCCTGAACCAGGCCTTTATTTTTGCGCGTGCCCTGTTGCTGGTGATGTAACCCAGATTCGGATTGAGCCAGTCTCTGCTTGGTGCGGCTTGATTGGTGGTTAAAATTTCGACCTGCATACCATTTTGCAGTGGCGTGGTGAGCGGCACGATATGACCGTTCACTTTTGCACCACGGCATTTGTGCCCGACTTCTGTGTGAATGCCGTAGGCAAAATCGAGCGGGGTTGCACCTTGCGGTAGATCAATGATTTTGCCATCCGGGCTCAACACAAATACGCGATCAGAGAAGAGCTCTGTTTTAAAACTGTCTAAAAACTCCTCATCATCACTTTCCGGTGTTTCCAACAGTTTTCGGATCGAGTGAATCGTTTTTTCCAGCACAGCATCCTGTTTGGTGCGCTCTTTATAACGCCAGTGTGCTGCCACACCGAATTCTGCAAACTCGTGCATGGCTTTGGTTCGAATCTGAATTTCGACCGGTTTTCCCTCAGGCCCATAAACGGCCGTATGCAGGCTTTGATAACCATTGGGCTTGGTATTGGCGATATAGTCATCAAACTCTTTAGGAATATGATGCCAGCGCCCATGGATCAGCCCGAGCGCGGTATAACACTCTGCAATGGTGGTGACCGTGACCCTTAAGGCCTGAACATCAAACAGTTCCGAGAACTGTTTGTCTTTATGGGTCATCTTTGACCAGATACTATAGATATGCTTTGGTCTGCCATAAATTCTGGCATCGATCCCGGAACCTTTGAGCAGGGTATCAATTTCTGTGACAACCTGCTTGATATAACTCTCGCGTCCGCCTCTCTTCTCCTCAAGCATCTTGGCAATGCGCTTATAGGTTTCAGGCTGCAGATAGCGAAAGGAGAGATCTTCAAGCTCCCATTTCAGTTGTCCGATACCCAGGCGGTTGGCAATGGGGGAAAAGATCTCAAGTGATTCTGATGCAATGATTTTTTGTGTCTCGTCATCGGCTTTGGATAGCTCTCTGAGCCGCTGTACCCTGTAGGCAAGCTTGATGAGTACCACACGCACATCATCAACCATGGCCAACAACATTCTTCTCAGGCGCTCAGACTGTTCATGGCCATCTGATGAACTGGCTTTAAAAGCATGCAGTTTTTCCAGGCTCTGAACCATGTGCAGCACTTCGTCAGAAAACTGATGTTGAATGACCTTGTGAAATGCAGCGGAGCGCAAACGAATGTCACTGAGCAGACATACAATAATCGTCGTCTCATCAGCACTTAACTGACTGAGCAATATGGCGACATCCAGACTGCTTGGCATTTCAGAACCGACATCTTGTGCATCCCAAACATGCTGACATGCCTTTTCAAGCAGGGCAGAGCTCTGGTTCAGATGCGCTGAATTGGCAATGAGCATATCGATATACGCTGAGACAGAGTATTGCGATGTAATGCTTTGCTGTTGCTTTGTATTCTTCATATCAATGAACTGATTGGCTCTACCTGCAGCTGGTTAGATATCATATGTAGGAACATATTTTTAAAAGCAGTGAAGCGCAAATGATTCATCATGCATTGATGGGCAGGCTTGGCATGGGGAGGCTCAATCTGCCTCTGAAACTTCCTTACAACTGCCATTTCACCCCTGAAAAGGTGCTTTTAAGCCCGAAAAACAGGGCTTATTTCTGCACTAACACAACTGAATCAATGCTTTAGCTTGGTCCGAACCGATCTAGATGAAAAAGAATGTCATTTAGCGGTATAAATGATGAGATATATTTTTGTCGGTATTAAAGTTACAGTCATTCGCATAATTCATCCCTTTGGCCGGCACTCTCAAGATCATTCTGCATAAGGCTCGCCTAAGTATGCTAACATGACATGAGGGGTTTGTTTCTTTAATATTTAGAATTGAGAGTGAAAAGATTGATCATAGCCAGTTTGAACGCGCAGTCGCATTTGGTGACTACTATTCTGGTTAAAGATAGAGGGGGAATGGATGTGCGATCGATGTGATTCGGACATTGGTTTTATTAAACAGGTTCCTGCAGAGCAGGGTAATAGAAGTGCTGTTTTAGAGATGACACCTATGACATTGAGTCACGCCAACTGGTGGCAAAAAAATATCCAAGTTCATATCAAAGACGATAAAACTCGAGCTGATCATGGCTGGAAATGGCCCACAATTTTTACATTTAATAAAAATATAGGGTCGTTTAGAGGGCAGCTATGCGAAGGGTGGGTTATCAACTTGGTGGCTTCTGAGGACAAATTACTACCTGTAGGAATGGTTCTAATAGCTAAAAGATATGTTTCTCTTGGTGATTTACCTAACCATAGTAGGAAGGCATCTTTTTTATGGTATTTGAATCGCTACCGTATTGCTAGACACCTAAGAGCGTGACAAATTAGCTCTATGGAGGTCACGATGAGTGGCAAGCGATATACAGAAGAATTCAAGATTGAAGCAGTGAAACAGGTGGTTGATCGTGG